>DATHAW010000504.1:0-7463 GCA_035296465.1 Spirosoma sp. | reverse complement strand
CAGCGCCCAGACCGGCACCGGCAAAACAGCCGCCTACCTCATTCCCCTGCTCGACAAAATATCCCATGCCGATCATGACCACACCAGTACGCTGATTCTGGTGCCTACGCGCGAGCTGGCCAAGCAGATTGACGAGCAGGTGGAGGGCTTCGGCTACTTTGTGCAGGCCAACAGCATCGCCATCTACGGCGGTGGCAAAGGCGATGACTGGGACAAGCAGCGTAAGGCGCTCGAAACCGGAGCCGATATCATCATTGCCACGCCGGGGCGGCTGATGGCCCACATGCAGCTGGGGTACGTCAACTTCGACAAAATTGACTACCTCGTGCTCGACGAAGCCGATAAAATGCTGGACATGGGTTTCTCCGACGACATTATGAACATCGTCGAGAAGCTTCCCGCCAAACGGCAGACGCTTCTGTTCTCGGCCACGATGCCCAACAAAATCCGGGAGTTCTCTAAGCGCATCCTGACCGAACCGGAAGAGATTAGGCTGGCGGTGTCTAAACCGGCCGCGGGTATCGACCAGCAGTTTTATCTGGCGTATGATAATCAAAAGCTGCCGCTGCTGGCTCACCTGATTCAGCATAGCCCCACGCCGGTGCAGAGCATGGTGCTGTTTACCTCGCGCAAATCGGAAGTGAACGGCATCGTTCGTGCCCTGAGTAAGTTGAACTACGAAGCGCGGGGCATTAGCTCCGACCTGGAGCAGGACGACCGCGAAGTGGTGTTGCGCGATTTCAAAAACAAGGCGTTCCCGATCCTGGTCGCCACCGACGTCCTGTCGCGCGGTATTGATATCGACAACCTGACGCACGTTGTCAACTACGACATTCCGCGCGATGCGGAGGATTACGTGCACCGCATCGGACGCACGGCCAGGGCTGCCACCACTGGCACGGCCATTACGTTCATTAGTGACCAGGATCAGAATCGGATCGTCAACATCGAAAAACTCATCGAGCGCGAGATTGAAAAGCGATCCGTGACCGAAGAATTGGGCATGGGAAAATCGCCCGTGTTCGATCCAAAGCGATTCAGCGGCTTACGGGGTAAAGGTGGCGCTGGTGCTTCTGGCCGGGGCGGACGCGACGGGGGCAACAGCCGGGGGCGCAGCGACGCTACTGGTTCTCGTGGCGAAGGGGGGCGCAGAAGCAATGGACAACGTAGTGATGCACGGCGTTCCGAAAATGGTGCGGCTCCTGCCGAGGAGCGTCGTACCAACGACCGCCGTCAGGCAGATCGCAGACCCCGCCCTGACGCTACGCCCATTAACGCTGACGTAGCAGCTAACAAAATAGAGCCTACTGCCATTGCGCAGCCGAGTCCGCTCAATGACGATGGGCAGGTGACTGACAAGCCCAAACGCCGTAAAAAACGTCGGCGCGGTCCCAAAAATGAGGGCAGCGGAACTTCTCAGAATCAGGCCGTAGTGCCGGTTAGCGAGTAGCCGAACAGAAGCATTTGCCGAACAGCACAAAATCATTTTTGTGCTGTTTTTTTTGTGTTTATTTGGCAGTATTGATATTGTCATGAATACCTATGGCTGCGCTTATCTCCCGCAGGACATCACTGCAAACGCTTTCCTTGACTGTCGGTGGATTACTGACTTGGCCAACCAATTTGTTAGCTCAATCGGAGCCGCCACCAAAAAAGTTAGGTATTGCGCTGGTTGGCCTGGGTAATTACTCCACCAATCAACTGGCACCGGCCCTACTGGAAACTAAGAATAGCTATTTAGCGGGTATCGTGACGGGCTCGCCCGACAAGGCCAAAACGTGGGCCGCTACGTACAATATCCCGGCGAGGAATATTTACAATTATCAAACGTTCGATCAGATTCGGAACAACCCAGATATTGACGTAATCTACGTAGTGCTTCCTAACTTCATGCATGCCGAATACACGATTCGAGCGGCTCAGGCGGGTAAGCACGTCATCTGCGAGAAGCCAATGGCGATGAATGCTACCGAAGCCCGGCAGATGATTGTGGCCTGCCAAAAAGCGGGTGTGCAACTGTCGGTTGGCTACCGGCTATATTTTGAGCCTCATCACCTCGAAATGCGTCGATTGGCGGCTGAAAAACAGTTTGGAGCCATTAAGGTCATTGAGTCTGGCCTGGGCTTTACTGTGCCGAACCCAAACTCGTGGCGATTAGACAAGAAGATAGGTGGGGGCGGGGCCATTATGGATTTAGGTGTTTATGCCATTCAAGGTGCCCGCCGGACCATTGGTGAGGACCCCATCAGCGTGACGGCCCAGGCATTTACGTTTGATAAAATTCATTTTAAAGACATTCACGAGACGGTGTTCTGGCAGTTTGAGTTTCCGGGTGGCACTGTTGCGCATTGCAGCACAACCTACTCGTCTTACGTAGACCGGCTGTATGCAACATGTGAGCGTGGCTGGTTTAAACTTGAACCCTCCTTCAACGCCACTGGTGCGCAGGGTACTACCAGTAAAGGTCCCATAGAATTGCCAGCGCCCCGGTATCAACAGGTCGCCCAGATGGATGCATTCATTCAGTCCATTCGGACGAAAACCAGACCTGAAGCGTCGGGAGAAGAAGGATGGAAAGATATGAAACTGATCGGTGCTATTCTTCAGGCTGCTGATACGGGGCGCAAAGTAGCTATCGACTGGCGAGTTTAGTACCTGCCGTTCCATTTAATTAAGTCAGCGTACTATACTATTAGTGTCATAAAATCTGATTTAATGTTTAGGCCGAGTTTATTTTCAGGCAGGCATTCATTTGGGAATGTACCAGGCATAAGCTTCTTTGGAAAAATGGGCTCAAACCGCCTGATTTTACGTATTTTTGACCGTTATCCCAATCATCAATCTCATTACTTCATGACAAAACATCTCCTGACGGGGCTGCTTGCTGTAGGCCTGTCCTACGGGGCTGTGGCTCAGGTGAGTTTCCCGCGCAATGGCGTGTACGACGAGCGGCCGGGGCTTTATGCCTTCACCAACGCAACAATAATCGTCGATCCGCAGACTACGCTTCAGAAAGCTACCTTATTTATTCGTAATGGCCGGGTCGAAGCGGTTGGCACCAACCTTAGCCTGCCCGCCGGCACCGTAGTAACCGACCTGAAAGGCAAACGCATCTACCCGGCGCTCATCGACATCGACTCCGACTACGGGATGCCAGAGGTCAAACGCGCAACGGGCAACTCCCGGACGGCTCCACAGCTTGAAACAAACAAAAAAGGAGCGTTTTACTGGAATCAGGCGGTGCAGCCCGAAAACCAGGCCAGCCTGCTGTTCAAAGCCGATGACAAAAAGGCCGATGAACTGCGAAAAATTGGTTTCGGGGCCGTCCTGACCCATCCGCACGATGGCGTAGTCCGGGGAACGGGCGCGCTGGTAACCCTCGCCGACGACCGCGAGAATGTGGTCATGCTAAAACCTAACGCTACAGCACATTACTCTTTCAGCAAAGGCAGTTCGGGGCAAAACTACCCGAACTCCATGATGGGGTCGGTGGCACTGTTGCGGCAGGCCCTCTACGACGCCGACTGGTACAAACGCGCCGGGGGCAAAGAGCAGGCCAATACGTCCCTCGATGCCTTAAACCGCATACAGGCGCTGCCGGCCATTTTTGAAGCCGATGATAAACTGGGTATCCTGCGGGCCGACAAGGTTGGCGATGAGTTTGGCATTCAGTACGTAGTGCGTAGCACAGGGGATGAGTACCAGCGCATCGAAGAGGTGAAAGCAACCGGTGCATCGCTGATCGTTCCGCTCAACTTTCCGCAGCCCAACGACGTAGAAGACGCCTGGGACGCCGACAACGTATCGCTGTCTGAACTGAAACACTGGGAAATGGCGCCAATGAACGCTGGTCGGCTAGCGGGGGCGAACATCCCGTTTGCGCTGACAACGGCGGGACTGAAAAGCAAGGCCGATTTCTGGGCTAACCTGCGAAAAGCGGTCGAAAACGGCCTGACCGAGCAAAAAGCCCTGGAAGCACTGACGACTGCACCCGCGCGTATGATGCGCGCCGACGATCAGGTTGGTACGTTGCAGAAAGGCCGGGTGGCAAACTTCATCATCTCGTCGGGTAACCTGTTCGGGGCCGACAACGTGATTTATGAAAACTGGATTCGCGGCAAACAATACATCGTCAATCAGAAAGATGCAGCCGATCTGCGCGGTACGTGGAACCTGACCCTTGCCGGACTGAATGGTGGCAACCAAACCAACCTGAAACTAAACATTACGGGGAAGTCGGCCGATAAGCCCGAGTTTCAGATTGTATCTGATACGACTAAAATAACCCCAAAGGTGGCCATAAGTGGTGACCTTGTCTCGATACAGGCCCAACTGGATAAAAAAGCCGGTACAACCCGCCTGACGGGTTACCAGACCAGCCCAACCAACCTAAAGGGGGATGGTGAAACGCCCGATGGTAAGCGCGTTACGTGGTCAGCGGTTCGGGTTATCGACGCATCTGTACCTTCGGCCGCTGCATCCACAACTGCCACAAGCTCGACGGCCATATCGACTACCGGTACCGCACCGGCGGACCGGGCAGTGGCAACGTTACCTGCCAGTGCTACGGCCGTCTTATATCCATTCGTGGGGATGGGTAATGCCCGCAAGCCGGTGGCCCAAACGATGCTTATCCGGAACGCAACCGTCTGGACGAATGAGAAAGAAGGCATTGTTCAGGGCACCGACGTGCTGATTCAGAATGGGAAGATTGCTCAGGTCGGTAAGGGCCTGACCGCTCCGGCCAACGTAACGGTTATCGACGGTACGGGTAAGCACCTCACCAACGGCATCATCGACGAGCACTCCCACATTGCCCTGCTGTCGGTCAACGAAGGATCGCAGTCAAGCACGGCAGAGGTGCGCATGGCCGACGTAGTGAACTCCGAAGACGTCAACATTTACCGCCAACTGGCGGGTGGCGTAACAACCTCGCAGTTGCTGCACGGGTCGGCCAACGCCATCGGGGGGCAGTCGGCCATTGTGAAACTCAAGTGGGGCGAGTCGCCGGACGCAATGCTGGTGAAGGGGGCCGATGGTTTTATTAAGTTTGCCCTGGGCGAGAACGTGAAGCAGGCCAACTGGGGCGATGCCAACCGAATTCGGTTTCCGCAGACGCGCATGGGTGTGGAGCAGGTGTATATGGACCACTTCATGCGGGCAAAAGAATACGCCAAAACATGGGCTGCTTACAATGGCTTAAACGCTAAACAGAAAGCAGCCGCTGTGGCCCCCCGCCGGGATATTGAACTCGACGCCCTAGCCGAGATTCTGGCGGCTAAACGTTTCATCACCTGCCACTCCTACGTGCAGTCGGAGATCAACATGCTCTTGCACGTTGCCGATTCGCTGGGCTTCAAAGTCAATACGTTTACGCACATACTGGAAGGGTATAAAGTGGCCGACAAGATGGCAAAGCATGGTGCGGGCGGCTCGTCGTTCGCCGACTGGTGGGCTTATAAAATGGAAGTTCACGACGCCATTCCCTATAATGCGGCCCTGATGCATCGGCAGGGGGTGCTGGTGTCGATTAATTCCGACGACGCCGAAATGGCCCGCCGGCTGAATCAGGAAGCCGCCAAAACAGTCGAGTACGGTGGCCTGACCGAGGAAGACGCCTGGAAACTCGTAACGCTCAACCCGGCCAAACTCCTGCACTTAGACAGCAGGCTGGGCAGCATCCGGGCTGGCAAAGACGCTGACCTGGTGCTCTGGAATGCCAATCCGCTCGCCATTTACGCCCGGCCCGAAAAGACAATCATCGACGGAGCCATATACTTCGACCTCGCTGGCGAAGACCAGAAGCGCGATGCCATGCAGGCCGAACGCGCCCGCCTGATTCAGAAGATGCTGGCGGCCAAAGCGGGTGGTTCGCCCACGACCAGACCCGGTTTCAAACGGGCCAGGATGTGGCACTGCGAAGACATTGAGGGCGTGATGGCTGAGGGAGAGGAACAGAAATAAATCATGAAGAAACTACTAACAACCGTACTCACCCTGGCATCGCTGACGGGTTTTGCCCAGAATCCGGCCCCCGCAAAGCCGCAGGCGCGGGCCACGGCCCTGATGGGCGGTACCGTTCACGTTGGCAACGGACAGGTGATACCTAATGGCGTCATCATTTTCGAGAATGGCGTTATCTCCACAGTTGCCGATGCAACCCTGGTGCGGCTGAACATGACCAATATGGACGTAGTCAACGTATCCGGTAAGCATGTTTATCCCGGCATCATCTCACCCGCGTCAACGGTCGGTTTGCAGGAAATTGGGGCGGTTCGCGCGACGGTCGACATGCAGGAAGTAGGCATATTTAACCCCAACGTCCGGGCCCTGATTGCTTACAATACAGACTCTGAAGTGATTCCGACCATCCGCAACAACGGGGTGCTGCTAACGCAGGCCACGCCCCAGGGGGGTACGGTGTCGGGGAGTTCGAGCGTGATGATGGCCGACGGCTGGAACTGGGAAGATGCCGCGCTGAAGAAAGACGACGGTATCTGGCTCAACTGGCCCACCTACTTCGCCCGTGATTTCAACCTGGAGGATTTCACAATCACCATTAAAAAGAATGAAAAACGGGCCGCAGCCATTGGCACTCTGCAGGCCCTGTTTGCCGATGCCAAAGCGTATGCCGCATTGCCTAACCCCACCTCCACCAACCTGCGGCTCGAATCCATGCGGGGTTTGTTTACGGGCAGCCAGAATCTTTACCTGCGGGTCAATTACGGCAAAGACATTATCGAAGCCGTTACGTTCGCCAAATCGTTTGGTATCCCGAAGGTGGTAGTAGTGGGCGGGGAGGAAGCCAATCGTGTTGTCCAGTTCCTGAAAGATCAGAATGTGCCGGTGATCCTGAGTGCGCTGCATCGCTTGCCCACCCGCGAAGACGAGGACGTAGACCTGGCGTACCGGATGCCGGGCATTCTGCAAAAAGCGGGCATACTGGTTGGCCTGAGCTATGCCGATGAGTGGTGGCGGACGCGCAATCTGCCGTTTCTGGCAGGAACGGCGGCCGGATTTGGGGTGACAGATCGGGAGGAGGCACTGAAGATGGTAACGTCGAACACCGCCAGAATTCTGGGCATCGACCGGATGGTTGGAACGCTCGAACAGGGAAAACACGCTACGTTATTCGTGTCGGCGGGCGATGCACTTGATATGCGCACGAACGTAGTTGAGCGCGTGTTTATCCAGGGGCGCGCCGTAAACCTGGACGACCGGCATAAGCGGTTATACAATACTTATAAGGAGAAATACGAAAAGAAGTAGTGCTGATCGGAAAAGCCGGCCGGATGTTTTTATAGAAATATCCGGCCGGCTGTTGACGGTTCATGCCCGAACAGGCCCGCTGTCTGCTGAACCAACGAGCGCACAGACCGTTGTCTAGTCAACCCGATTCATTCCTGCATGGCTTTTACTTTCCTGACCGCCGAGTGGCGGAATCTTATTTTTGCTAATTACGC
>DATHAW010000503.1:0-2498 GCA_035296465.1 Spirosoma sp. | reverse complement strand
TGTATCTGGCTTCGGAAGATGCCTCCTACATTACGGGGCAGGTCATCCACGTCAACGGGGGCGACTCCGTAAACTCGTAGCCAGCGGTTACCATAATTTGGGCAAAGTTTAACCGGGCTACCGGGCTTTGCCGATGTTGATTCCTTATCTTTAAAGCCGTTCTGATACGTATCAGAACGGCTTTCTTTATGGAAACAGGCACTTACACTACCAATCAACCGGTTCCGGTTCACCCGGGCCTACCCATGTTAGGCAATACGCTTGCGTTTCTGCGCGACCCACTGGCTATTCTGAATACGCTGCAACAACGTCACGACCGCATCGTTCATCTGCGCATTGGTGGCCGTCATCAGTATTTAGTGATGCAGCCTGAAGACGCCAAACACATCCTGCAGGAAAACCACCGCAACTATGGCCGTTCGCCTGCGTTCAATGTGCTAAAGATTTTTCTGGGCAATGGGCTGCTCACCAGCGACGGGGACTTCTGGCGTCGGCAACGGCGACTGGCCCAACCAGCTTTTCATCGGCAACGGCTGGCTGCGCTGGCCCAGACTATGGTTGACGAAACGGCGAGCTGGATCGACGAACTGCAGGAGTTAGACCGCAGTAAGCCGGTTAACGCGTCGCAGGCACTGATGGACGTAACGATGCGCATTGTTTGCAAAACGCTGTTCGGCTCCGACGTAGTGGGCAAACTGGCTGGCTTGTCGACCGCGCTCGATACACTCCAGTATCAGGCCAACCAGCGTATGTTATCGCCAGTTCGGTTTCCGATGCGATGGCCCACACCCGCTAACCTGCGTTTCCGACGGGCGGGTGTACTGGTTGATGATTTTATATATGGCGTTATCAATAACAGACGCCAGAGCGAGGCTGACGAGCATGACGACCTGCTGGGTATGCTCCAAAGCGCCCAGGACGAAGACACCGGCGAACGCATGTCCGACAAGCAACTGCGTGATGAATGTGTAACCCTTTTTGCGGCCGGTCACGAAACCACGGCGGTTTCAATGGCCTGGACACTTCATCTGCTGACCCAACACCCCGACGTACTCGCCCGGCTTCAGACCGAAGCCCGAACGGTGCTGGGCGATGCCCGGACACCCCCACCTAATGCATTTCGGGCCTTGCCCTACGCCATGCAGGTAATACAGGAATCGTTGAGGCTTTATCCGCCAGCCTGGATCATGAGCCGGATGGCCCTGGCCGATGACTCCATTGGCCCCTATATCATTCCAGCTGGACACACGGCGTTAGTTAGCCCGTTTCTGCTCCACCGCGACCCGGCTAGTTGGCCTAATCCCGATCGCTTCAACCCCGCCAGATTTGCACCTGGTCCCGATGGAGAGCCCTGGGATAAAAAACTCCATTCCTACGCGTATTTACCGTTCGGTGGTGGGCCGCGCCTGTGCATCGGCAATCAGTTTGCCCTGATGGAAATGCAAATTTTGCTGGCTATGCTGGTGCGAACCTTTACGATCGCAGCCGTACCGAACCAGCCAGTCAAAACGTATCCGATGATTACATTACGTCCCAAACGACCTATTCACCTCTACCTAAACTAAGCAGATTTATATTTTTTCAAGAAGTTACCATTTAAAGCATTTTACAGAATCGCTAAAAATGCACACAAGATGTCATAGTGAACACAAGGTACGGTTTTGCCGTGAAACTAAATTGTATCTTTCGTAGCCGGGCTTGACATTGTGGTGGTTATAGCCAAACTTAGACAGTCCATTGATGTTCTGTTTCAATTCACCTTTAAAAGCGACACAATGAGACTACAAATGCACGCCGTTAAGTTTACGGCCGATCAGAGTTTGCTCGATTTCGTTCAGGCAAAACTTGACAAATTAGACACCTTCCACGACCATATTATTGGCGCTGAGGTGTTTTTACGATTGGATGGGGCTGACTCCAACAAGGTGAAGGAGAAAGTCGTTGAAGTTCGCCTGACCATACCCGGTAAGGAGTTATTCGTCAAAGAACATGACAAGAGTTTTGAGAGCGCCACCGACCGTGTGCTCGACGTGCTCAAGGACAAACTCGTTCGATGCAAGCAAAAACGGAGCGACTTTTCCAGCCCGGCTATCACTAAAATTAAATCCAGGGTTGAGGAAGACGAGGTCTTTGAACCCGATGAAATATAGACAGACTGCTTTTATATAAAAGTGAAAAGCCACTCCAACGGAGTGGCTTTTCACTTTCTATCATTTGGTCAGGCAGCGTTACAGCCCAAACGCGTTTTTCACTTTGTCGACGAAATCCAGCTTCTCCCAGGTGAATAGCTCAACCTCAACTTCTTTGGCCTGTCCGTTGGACCCGAACTTCTTCTTCACGATCTCGTTTTTGCGGCCCATGTGTCCATAAGCGGCCGTTTCAGAATAAATCGGGTTACGGAGTTTCAGCCGCTGCTCAATGGCGTAGGGGCGCATATCGAACAGTTCAGCGATTTTTTCGGCTATCGCCCCGTCCTGCATATCGATTTTGGCCGTTCC
>DATHAW010000502.1:0-5199 GCA_035296465.1 Spirosoma sp. | reverse complement strand
TGATGCCAATCTTAATCATTAATCCGTTAGGGTTTCTTTCGCTTCAACGCCAGATCGTGCGCAGTGTCATAATAGGAGCGCAGATTTCTCCAGTCAAAAACCTCGGCGATGCTCTCGACGCGGTTACGTTGCTGAATGCGGTCGCGCTGGGAGGCCTTGACGAAGCGAAACAGGACGTTGGCCAACTGGTCGGCGGCTTCATCGAAATTCTGCGTTCGGCGGTTGATAACGTAGATCCCCCGGCTTTCGTAATCACGCATGATTTGCATGATAAAATCCCCGAAGCCTGACTGATCACTCGTAACAGTCGGAATACCCCGCACAACACACTCAAGCGGAGTGTAGCCCCAGGGTTCGTAGTAACTTGGAAACACACCGAGGTGGCAGCCCCTGACAAACTGACTATAATCTAAGCCGAATAGGGGGTTGGTGGAGGCAATGAAATCGGGGTGATAGACGACTTTGACCCGGTCATATTCGTTGTTGACTAAGTTAGCTTGTCGAATAAAACGCGTCATATCATCTTCCTGCACCAGGTTATGCGTCAGGAAGGGAGGCAGGCGCTTTGTTTTCCAGCTCTGAACGGTTCGCCGGAGCCGGAGCCGCCAGTATTCATCCACAAAATTGTTCAGGTCCGGCAAGGTAATTCCCTGACCCGACGCAGCCGCCTGGAAGAGCCGCTCGCCAACCTGCTTCTCAATATTTTCGCAGGTCTCCTGAATTTCGTTGAGCAGGGCCCGTGAGTGCAGTACGTCAGGGTTGATCGACGTGTAAGGCTGCTTTGTAACCATGAACATAATCACCGTCATGTCCATGCGGGCTTCACGCATCCGAAAATTAAGCCGGGCGAGGGCTTCGAGCGTCAGGTCATAGCCTTTGTTGGAGAACTCAAAGCGGCCGGATGTAAAGAAGTACAATGTCTTTTCCAGATCAAAAGAATAACTCTGGAAAAAGTGACCCATTACAAACTCGTGAATTTTCTGCTTATACCGAACGTGCAAATTCTGGAACTCATGTACCGCAGCAAACCGGGTAATATTAAGGCCGTTAGGTAAGACTAAATCAGGAATCCGACCCAGGAAAACTTCACATTCACGGGCGGTTACGTCGCTGACGGTGGTGAACACATTGGCCTGCATAGCCGCCAGCCGTTCAATAGTCGCCTGGGTTTCGATGCCGTAGTGCTGGGCTTCCCGCTTCCAATCGAAGAACGGGAGTTTACCATAGAAACCTGCTTCGTTCTGCGCCAGGTAGCGGCCAAGCATCGTAGCGTGCGTAGTAAAGACCGTAGCTACCTTAACATTGTCCCGGCGCAGGTCTGGCAGGCCGGTGCTGGCCATCCACTCGTGGAAATGCGCCACAAAGTCGACCCGTTTGGCATGGTCGGCGGACAGTAGCGTAATAAACTGCCGCACCATTTCGCCGAATATAATCGTTTGGTCAACCAGTTCCTCAACGTTTAGGGTCGAAAGCTGGTGGTTTTGCCAGAGCAGGCCTTTCGTTTGATTGAGCTGATTGGCGGTGAAACTGGCAATGTCGAATAGCACTACCCGCGGCCGGCCCGTCACGAGCCAATAGCCATATTCGACGCCATAGCCCAACTGCCGCATTTTTCGGACGGTCTGACCAATTTCGGTTTCGTCAGATTCCGTGATTGGCTCAAACTCAGAAGCGGCCCGCTGTGGGAAATAGGGACCCAGGGCAACGTAGTTGTCGTCCCACTTCTCGACCATGGCCGGGACTTTAGACCGGATTACCGTGTAAATGCCCCCGACCTGATTGCATACCTCCCAGGCGACTTCGAGTAGCAGTTTGCGCTTTGATGTTGAGAATATCGATTCCAATTGTGTGTACGTGGTTTTGTGGTATGTGTAACCAGACTGGTGCAATCCTGTACACTGGTCCTATGCCGGCCCTACCGGAAAACTGGTTTAAACTACGTATGACAAACCACAATCCCCAAATTATTTACCCAGAAAAGATTTGGCTTCGCGTACAACGGTTCGTCCGCTCCGCGAAATTGTGTAGCTGAACCCCGGCTGAATGCTGTAGGCACCCACCTCGCCCTGCCGATTAGTAGCCAGAAAACCGACCTGCACATCTTTGTATTCCTGCTTTTTAACGATACGTTTAGCTGCTTCTTCGCAGGCCTGTTGGGGTGTTCGGCCCTGCCGCATCAGTTCGACCACCAGAAATGAGCCGCAGGTCCGCATTACTAACTCACCTAATCCGGTGGCGCAGGCTCCGCCAATTTCATTGTCCACAAATAGCCCGGCCCCGATTATGGGTGAATCGCCCACGCGGCCGTGCATCTTATAGGCCAATCCACTGGTGGTGCATGCCCCTGAGAGGTTTCCGTGCTTGTCCATCGCCAGCATGCCAATTGTATCGTGTCGCTCTATGTTTATAATAGGTTTGTATCTGGCCGTTTTAAGCCATTCGCGCCAGGCGGCTTTTGACGATTTGGTCAATAAGTTTTCTTTTTTGAACCCATGTGCCAGGGCAAACGCCAGCGCCCCTTCGCCACTGAGCATGACGTGGGGCGATTTCTCCATCACGGCCCGTGCCACCGAAACCGGGTGCATGATTTGTTCCAGAAACGTAACGGACCCCGCATTGCCCCGCTCGTCCATAATGCAGGCATCGAGCGTTACGCGTCCGTCGCGGTCGGGCAGTCCGCCATAGCCTACGCTGGTGTCATTGGGGTCTGCTTCGGGCACCCGAACGCCTGCTTCGACTGCCTCCAGCGCCCTCCCGCCCCGATTGAGCACGGCTTGAGCCGCTGCATTGGCTTTGGGTTGTTTCCAGGTCGAGACAACAATTGGGCTTGGTGCGAAGGAACGGGAAAATTCAGATTTCGAGGTGAAAGCCAGCGAGGAGACCAGACCAGACAGTGAACTGAGGGTAATAAAACGTCGGCGATTAAGCATGATAAAAGTGCAGATTGACCGGGCGAATATACCAGATTATTGCTGGGTAGAATGTCAGGTCGATAGCAGCCTCTTCTAGTAAACCAGGCTGGTGAAATAACAGGATGCGGGGCCTTTCATTATTTTGCTGCCTAATTGACTTGATATTCATGCCCGACTCGACCAAACACATTCTGCTCATGGATGGCCCCGACCGCAAGGGCCTCATCTACCACGTAACGGGTGTGTTGTACCGGCACAACCTCAATATCATTCATAACGCCGAGTACGTGAGTCCGGCTGGGCAATTTTTCATGCGGACAGAATTTGAGGGGTTATTTAACAGTGAAGCTCTGCTCAGCGAACTCAGTTCTGCGCTGCCCCGCCCAGACGATGACGACCAGTATAGACCTGATGCACCAGATAATACGACTGACCGACAAGACATTACGTTTCGGCTGAATCCGAAGCGACAGAAAAAAATTGTAGTAATGGTCACTAAAGAACACCACTGCCTCGGTGAACTACTGATCCGCTACGCCTTCGATGAACTGGACGCCGATATTCTGGCCGTCATAAGCAACTATAACCTATTGCAGCCCCTGGTGAGCAAATTTGGTATTCCGTTTCATTACGTATCGCATGAGGGACGCAGCCGCGAGGAACATGAAGACGCTATTTTGCGGACACTGAGCATTTATGAACCGGAATACCTGGTGCTGGCTAAATATATGCGTGTGCTCACACCCTCTTTTGTCAATCATTTTTCTAACCGGATCATTAATATTCACCATTCATTCCTGCCCGCTTTTATAGGGGCCAACCCTTACCGGCAAGCCTACGAGCGGGGCGTTAAAATCATTGGTGCAACGGCCCATTTTGTTAATAATGACCTTGACGAAGGTCCAATCATTGCGCAGAGCGTACAGGAGGTTGATCACCGCCACACAGCAACCGATATGGCTACGAAGGGTAAAGATGTGGAAAAGATAGTGCTGTCGCAGGCACTGAAGCTTGTTTTTAGCGACCGCGTGTTTATTTCGGGCAACCGGGCAATTGTGTTATAGGAAGTCTGGGACAACGCCATGATGTAAAACCGTGCTTATGATCTTGTGAGTTGCTCAAACGGACCCAGCAGCGTTTAACTGGTTGACAACTCCGCGTATTTTTTCTTTATCCGCTTCCATCCGCTCATATTCGCCCGGTATGGTTGACGCCATTGAAATGCTGGGCTGCCGGTAACTCATTGGACTGCTGTGCTGGGTGCTGCCACTGAGGTGTAGCGCATCGACGCCCGCTTCTTTCAGCATCCTGGCATTGGCTGCATTAACACCTGCTCCGGCCATGATCTCAATTCGACCAGCCGCTTGCTGAACCAACTGACGTAGTACCGGCAGGCCCATTTCTGCCGTTGGCTGCTGGCCTGAAGTCAGGATTCGGACGGCGCCAATGCGTATAACCGCTTCGAGGGCTTCAGTCGGATTCCGTGTCATGTCGAAGGCGCGATGAAACGTAACGGGCAGCGGATGAGCCAGTTCTACGAGTTGACGGGTACGCTTCTCATCCACCGTGCCATCCGTCTGCAACAGGCCTAACACCACACCGGCGACCCCCATTTGTTTAACGATCTCCAGGTCAGCCATCATAACCGCTAGTTCCGCATTGGTGTACAGAAAGTCGCCACCGCGTGGCCGAATCATAACAAATACCGGAATGGTCAGGTGTTGCCGCGCCAGTTGAATTAGGCCTGCGCTGGGTGTAGTACCGCCTTCTGCCTGCCCGCTACACAATTCAATACGGCCTGCGCCAGCGGCCTCAGCTTTTAGGCAGGACTCCAGCGAGTAGGCACATACTTCCGTAATCATGAATGGCGAAGCTGGTGAAACAACGTTATTGTTAAAATTATTGAGTGGTGGCTGCGTTTTGTGTACATTAAGCTTAAAAATACCTTTTATTCACTGTTGAAAACAAACCTACCCTTTGTCAGTTAAAGGCCTAAACCTCTTCAACCCGGAACTCAGAGAACATTTTTCAGAAAAGTGATTGGTTACTACCGATTTTTTTACTTTTGCACCCTCATTGAAAATAGACATTAAATACGGAAAAACACTATGTACTGGACACTTGAATTAGCTTCCTATCTCGAAGACGCTCCCTGGCCTGCAACCAAAGACGAATTAATTGACTTTTCGATCCGCTCCGGTGCTCCGCTGGAGGTGGTTGAGAACCTGCAGGAACTCGAAGATGATGGACAGCCTTACGAAAGCATCGAAGAGATTTGGCCCGACTA
>DATHAW010000501.1:0-8014 GCA_035296465.1 Spirosoma sp. | reverse complement strand
AATTCCTTTGCCAGTTAACTCAATTGCAGCCGTAGGCCAGGCCTTGTGTACAGGTCATAGACAGTAGGCAGGTGCGACCAGATACCATTTCGTTTTTGTCTGCACACGACACTAGGGAAGAAATTGGGATATGATAAACGTGTGGCGACCGGGTGGGAACAGGATATTTGCTATTTCGGCTAATCCCGTGCTTCTTGTGGGGTAAATCACCCTAATCCGCTTTGTTCCGTGCAAGCAGTCGCCGACGAAAAGACCGAATTTAACCGCTCCCTTAGCCTTCTCGACTCCACACTTATCGTCTCCGGCTCCATGATTGGGTCTGGCGTGTTCATCGTTACGGCCGATATGGCTCGAAACCTGGGCTCGTCGGGCTGGCTACTCATGCTGTGGGTGCTTACGGGTGTAATGACGGTGGCGGCCGCACTGAGCTACGGCGAACTAGCCGGCATGATGCCCAAAGCGGGTGGTCAGTACATCTACATCCAGCGGGCTTATGGTAAGCTCACTGGCTTCGTTTATGGCTGGACGGTCTTCACCGTCATTCAGTCGGGTGTTATTGCAGCTGTGGCGGTGGCCTTCACTAAGTTCTCGGCCGTTTTTATCCCGGCGCTTGGCCCGGAGAACATCCTGCTGTCGCTTGGCTCCATAAAGGTTACGCTGGGGTCTTTCTATGCCATTGGCAGTCTGGTGCTGCTGACGTGGCTTAACAGCCAGGGTGTACAGAGCGGCAAACTGATCCAGAACATTTTTACCTCAGCCAAACTGCTGGCGCTGCTGGGGCTCATTGTCGTTGGCATTGCCATTGGGCTGAACAGCGGGCTGCTGTCGGCTAATCTCGCCAACGCCTGGGATGCCAGGACTACCGCAGCAACCGGGGAGGTTCTTCCGCTGGCTGGTATGGCGCTGCTGCTCGCGTTTGGTACGTCGATGGTGGGGTCAATTTTCTCGGCCGATGCCTGGAATAACGTAACGTTCATTGCGGGGGAGATTAAAAACCCACGCCGAAACATCCCACTGGCCTTATTTTTTGGTACGCTGACCGTTACGCTGATCTACCTCCTGGCCAACGTTGCCTACCTGAGTTTGCTTCCACTGAACGGCTCGCCGACCGCTACGGATGTAGTAGGCCGGGGTATTCAGTTCGCCACCGCCGACCGTGTGGGGACGGCGGCAGCGTCGGTGGTTTTTGGCAATTTAGGCGTTGCCATCATGGCGGTACTGATTATGATTTCAACATTTGGCTGCAATAACGGACTTATTCTGGCGGGAGCACGGCTCTATTACGCCATGGCGAAGGATGGTTTGTTTTTTGAGCAGGCTTCCCACCTGAACAAAAATGCGGTACCGGCGCGGGCCTTATGGCTTCAATGCGCCTGGGCATCGGTGCTGTGCTTATCAGGTACGTATGGCGACCTGCTCGATTACTGCACCTTCACATCGCTGATCTTCTATATGGTTACCATCGGCGGGCTGTTTATCCTACGTCGTCGTGAACCCGAGGCTGAGCGGCCCTACCGCGCCTTCGGTTATCCACTCGTTCCGGCGCTTTATATCCTGACGGGCCTTGGTATCTGCCTTATTTTATTGTACACTAAAACGTTCAATACTGGTATGGGACTGCTCATTGCAGCACTCGGAATCCCCATTTACTTCCTGACCCGGCGAAAAAAATAAGCCGCAGTGAGATGATTGCCTTTTCTGTCAGCGTTGCCTAAACCAGCCCTTAACTTACTCTGCCCTAAAATCGCTACGTAAGCTTGACGTGTCAAACCAGCATTCCGATTATAATTCAGGTATTCATAGAACTGGGATAAAAGAACATTGATGGCTCCAAGCCCTGTTTGCATGGATTAAGTCGATAGTCAGCCTTCCAGTTTCGATAAGACAAAAGCCAGCAGAAACCTGATACCGTAATCAACCCGGAAAATTCATGTGTTTCTTCAAAGGTTTCAGGAATCATTGTATCGACCAGCATGGCTAAAATTGAACCGGCCGCAACTGCGGTTGTTCCCGCGATTACGTCGTTGGAAAAGTGGCCAAATACGATGAAGCCTATTAATGCCTGTATATCTGAAATCAGGATAATAACCGTCCAGAGGACTATTACGTATCATAGCGATCGGCGTTTTTAATGCCGGATGCACTTGAAAGCCCCTCGGGAATGTTGGATAAGAACACGGCAATCACCGCAACCACAATCACTCCTTTGCCACCCAGTAAACTTAATCCAATGATAATGGACTCGGGAATCCCGTCCAGGAGTGCTCCTGCTACTAAAGTCGGCCCGCTGCCGCCCTGCATGCTCTCTGACGGCTGCTGACTGCCCGAACGCTTGCGGTGTTTAGCACCCCAATATGAGAGATTGTAGTTGACTGCCGTATAAACAAAAGCTCCACTTAGAAAGCCATTCGCGGTCGCGCCGAACCCCCAACGGGGTAGGCTTCGTCCATTAGCTCGAAAGCCAGCGCCGAGAAAAGTACGCCACTACCAAAGGCCATTATTCCGGTAATGAGCCGTTTAGGCACATTCAGAATGTAGCCAATGGCCGCGCCTATCAACAGGGCACCGCCCAAAATCTGCCCCATAACCCCGCCTGTAGCCAGTCTGGAATCATTAGATGGATTGTTGTTCACTTGTCAACCTGAACCATTCAGCGGGGGTTTTGTTAAAAACACCAACGTAGCAAAACGTATGACCCAGGCGAATTTTCAGGAGAACGAAACCGTGCGCATGGAAGCGTTTAGTGATGGTGTACTAGCGATCAACATTACGTTATTGACCTTTGAACTCAAAGCACCTGCCTTTAAAGACACGTATACCAATACAACTCTTCTCTTGGCAATGGCCCGTCACTGGCCAGCCTATTTAGCATTCCTGCTCAGTTTTGCTACTATTTTCGTCATCTGGGTCAATCACCATCGGATGTTCAACACGATTCGTCAAAGCGATTCTAAATTCATGTATCTAAATGGATTACTACTACTCCTGACCAGCATGATCCCCTTCCTGAACAATGTGATGGCTACCTACATATCTACTACTGCCGCCGAACTAGCCACTTGCCTGGCTATGTTGCTCTTCGGGGCAATTGCCGGCACATTATACCTGATGTGGAACCACGCCACTACGGATTATCACCTGCTCAAGCGCCCGGCAGCCGACGTTCGCGTACATACCGTAAAGAGTGGTCTCATCATCAGTATGGGCATTTATGGTGCGTCGGCTGTACTGGCGCTATTTCTTCCCCTCATAAGTATATGTATTGGCCTGTTAATGGTGGTTTATCTGTCGCGGCTAAAATACCACCGCGACAAAGTCGTTTAATACGTTGCGCATAAGCATGGTATCCTTTAAATTATTTCGTTTCGTTCCAGTGGCTTTGTTAGCCGTGTGGACAGCTGCCTGCACGGGCTTTGGCCCAACCACCGGTCTGTTCCGTTCCCCATCGCCCCACGATCAATATGGACAGTCGCTTAAAGCGGCTAAACTCGACCAGACAGCCCTCGGTGCCGATTGGCTGGCGGCTGGAGAACGAGCCCTGCACGACTCGCTCAGAATTACGGTCCCTTACCGCGAAAGCGGCTATTTCTCTGCCAGCAAAGCGTTTGCAGTCGGTTACCGCCTGGATGCCCAGCGGGGAGATCGTTTTCTGGTACGGGTAGAAACCCAGGGGCAAAAACCCGTGCAGGTCTTTATCGACGTAGTAGCCCTGGAAAGCCGCAACCAGATTACCCCTGTTGCGGCCTCCAAAGCCGATACGAATGAGCTGGTGTGGGAGCCAAAACGAAACCAGACATACCTGATTCGCATCCAGTCCGAACTGCTCCGAAGCGGTCGCTATACCATTTCGATTACCCGCGAACCGGCGCTGAGTTTCCCGGTGCAGGGCCACGATAGCCGCCAAATCAGCAGCTACTTTGGCGTACCACGCGATGGAGGCCGTCGTCGACACGAAGGCGTGGATATTTTCGCGCCGAAGGGAACGCCTGCTATAGCCGCTGTGAATGGTGTTGTTACGGGCGTTGGTACAAGTCCATTGGGCGGCAACTTTGCGTTTGTGTCTGATAACGACCGCAATATCCGGCTTTATTACGCTCACCTTGACCGCTGGAATGTTACGAACGGGCAACGCGTATCGGTGGGCGATACCATTGGGTTTGTAGGCAACACCGGCAACGCCCGCACGACCGGTCCTCATTTGCATTTCGGTATTTATGGGTTCGATGAGGGAGCTACTGACCCATTGCCCTTTATTCGTCTTGGGCGGGGGCCAGCCAAACAACCGCTATTATCAGCCACGCAGTTAGGCGATTCGATACGGGTAACGGCCGCGCAGACAGCCCTACGCCCAGCCCCAACTGCTGATGCCCCCGTTCTGCGCCAACTGGCTAAGTCATCATCGCTAACCCTTGTAGGAGGCACGGCTACCTGGCTGCGCGTCGAATTGCCCGACGGGTTAACGGGCTATGTGGCCAGTTCAGCCGTTGAACCAGCTATCCGGCCACTCCGAACACTGACACTATCCACACCCAGCAATCTGCGGGATGCCGCTGACGCCATGGCGGCAACGATTGACACCCTACCCACCGGATCGTCGCTGGACGTGTTGGCCATAGCCGGGTCATTTCTTCTGGTGCGGCTGGCGGATGGGCAAACGGGCTGGCTCTCAACTGGGGGTTCCTCCGTCGGTGAGGTGCGCCGGTAGTTGCGTAAACCGTTCCACTGGCTGCCTGAGCGCTATAGGTCGAATGCCCTCGCTTGCATCATCAAACCATAAAAAAGCCAGCAACCCGTTTTGGGTTGCTGGCTTTATACTTAGTAAGCTGACCAGTTAGCGGGCTGCGCCGTAGTCCTGCCCGGCACTCTCCGGGAAGTTCTTCATAATGCTGGTTACCGTTTCGCGGAAAGCCTGATCGCGGTCACGCTCTTTATTGCGGCTGTTCAACTGGCCCGTAGCCCAACCCTGCCATACGATATCGTTGGTGCGGGCGTCCGATACGTTAATGACCACGCGGTTTTCTTCGTACTGACGTGAGTAAACATTGTTGTTCATCCCACCGTACCACCACGAATAAGGCGACCACATGTTGTTGGACTGAATTTGCTGCTTGTCTTTCGAGTCCATAAAGAACCGAACCACAAGGTCGGCTTCGCCCTGGGTAACGGGTTTGTAACCCCGCGCTTTAAGCGACTGGTCAAGGGCGTCGGCAATCCGGCGTTGGTTCAGGTTGCTGCCCACAATAGGGTCAGCATTACGGGTACGATCGGCCTCAATCCGGTACGTCGAAAACTGACGAACGTTTACTTTTGGGTCGTAATCGTATTTGACCGTAATGGCCGGGGCGCAGGACGCCAGCGTACCGGCGACAAACAAACTGGTGATTATGGCTTTGATTTTCATGTTAGTTTATGGTTGGCTGGTTAATTAACCGACTACATAACGTTAGCAATTCATCCCTTCGTATGGGACACCTAAATAACTGAAATCGGCCATTATTAGTTCGTATTTTCGCCGGCTTAATAATGAGCCCTAACACAGTTAATGATTTGACATATAGATGGTTAGCTTATAGTTATACGTACAGCTTATATTCTCTTGCTTATAAATGGTATTATACTTATTTGAGCGGCTACTCAACCGGCAAATACACTCGAAAGGTAGATCCCACTCCCGGTCTACTGCGAGCACTCAGATAGCCAGCATGATTTTCCACAACCTTTTTGCAAACTGCTAACCCAATGCCCGTACCGGCAAATTCGCTACGGCCGTGCAGCCGCTGAAACAGGTTGAAAATACGATCTGCGTATTTCTGTTCAAAACCAATGCCGTTGTCCTCCACACTAATGCTCATATATGCACCCAGTGCATTCGGGAAGAGAGCCTGCATTTGCTCGGGCGAAAACGGCGCTGCGCTGATCTGGACTGAAGGAGCCCGGTCAAAGGGCGTAAATTTCAAGGCATTACTTAACAGATTTTGAAATAGCTGCCGAAGTTGAATAGCATTACCCCGAACATCCGGTAGTAACCCCACCTCGATGGTTGCCTGCCGGTCGCTGATGGCAGTTTCCAGATCACTCAGTATCTCGTTCACCAGCGGATTTAAGGCTACCGACCTAAATGACGGTTTCTCGGTGTTTAGCCGTGAGTAGGCCAGCAGACCCCGAATAAGCTCCTGCATTCGACTTGTAGCACCCTGCATTCGGCGAATGATATCCTGTGCGGCCGGGTCCAGCGCAGGTCCGTACTGCTCGGTCAGCATAGTGCTGAACGATTGAATCTTGCGTAGCGGCTCCTGTAAGTCATGACTAGCTACGTAAGCAAACTGAGCAAGTTCCGTATTGCTGCGGCTAAGTTCAGAGTTGTTAACGGCCAGTTGCTGCTGGTGTGTTTCCAACTGGTTTTGAACCTGGCGTAGTTCTTCATTGTCGCGTATGGTTTTCTCCACTACTTTTTGCGCATTTATATCCGCCAGGAAACCGTTCCAGTGCAATACTTGCTGGGCTGCATCACGTAGGGGTGTTGCTGAAACAAGGTGCCATACATACTCGTCCGAATAGCCCCGCTGAACTCGCCACTCACCCCGAAAAGGCAAGCCTGTTGCTACGCTGTCAGCCCACGACATTTTTACCGACGGGCGGTCATCTGTGTGAAATATGGTTAACCATCCATCCCGGTTCAGTTCCGGCAGTGTCTTACCCGTAAACGTAGTAAGGCCCTGATTAATGTAGAGTAATTGATTGTTGGGGGTAAGCGAAAAAATGAGCAGGGGGAGCGAGTTTGTCATTTGACGGTACTGCTGCTCACTCAGCCTGAGTCGTTCGGCTAGTTCCTGTAACTGACTATTCTTGCGCTTTATATCGTCGTAGGGCGTAGCAGGTGGTTCAATCCTGAATTGACGTTTCCATCCGTCGATACGGGCGGTGCTAACTGATTTAAAGTCGGACAAGGTGCAGAACAGGCATATCTCTGTACCCCGGTCCGATATCGACACGGTAAGGTCATCGACTAGCCGACGTGCGTAATTCAACGCATCCTCCAATACCTCGGACCGGTAGCGCCGACGGTCATTCAATTGGGCTATCAGTTGCCAGCCACGCTCATGGTCGGTGTTGATGCCGAGGGTCAGCGACCCGTGTCCACCTTCGGCAAGGGCCAGTCGGGCCACTTCCGACACAGCGGTGGCGAGGGTGGTTTGGGCAGCAAGAGATAAACCAGCCAGTTCCGCAAGCTTCATACTACGCTTATGGACCAGAATCAGATCCATATCGTTATCTAAATTAAGCTTAGTCAGTTCATGCATATCATTAATGAATCCGGGCAACAGCAACCGACATATCATCAGTATGCCGGCCGTATTCTTTATATATTGCGGCTGCCAGCACCATGGGGTCATAGCGGCTCACATTGGGGTATCGGGCCGGGTTCCAGCGGGTTAAGATACCATCGGAGGCCATGACTAAGTATTGGCCTGGTTCATAGGGCAACTCACATTCTTGTAAAACTCTGGGCATATTGTAACCTAGAATACCATTCTGGGCCACGTAACTTTTTGTGTAACTCATGCCCCACAATTGTGTTCTGATATTACCAACCCCGCATATGGTCCATTTGCGGTTGGCGAAACTAAACATGGCAGCCGTTCCGACCAGGCCGCGTGTACCAATAGCTACCCGATGGATTGCATTTAGCCACGCGGCCGGGCTATTGTCATGTTGCTGAGCCATTGCACTAGTAGCCTGCTCAACGGCCTTATGAGCGGGAAGCCCATGTCCTAGACCATCCCCCAGAAATATACGTAGTGAACTGGTCGTTAGTTTGCAATAAAAACCGTCGCCACAGGGTGTCCCATCCACTTTTGACACCAGCAGCGCCTGAGCAGTTGCGGCTGGCGTAAAAACAGGTTTTGTAGACGGTTTTAGCCATATCCGCACTAAACCAATAGTTACCCGGCCCGGCAGTGAATACAATTGAAACAAGTCGGCAAGCCGCCCAATAGCTCCTAACCCCTGCCCC
>DATHAW010000500.1:0-12266 GCA_035296465.1 Spirosoma sp. | reverse complement strand
GGTAATCATCGACCACCTTTACCGCAATCCTGGTATCAGCCAGAATACTCTTTCGGATATGACTACCAAAGACGCGCCTACCGTAACGCGCATTATCGACCTGCTGAGCCAGAAAGGGCTGACCGAACGGCGCATGGCCGACACCGACCGGCGTAAGTTTCTGGTGTACCTGACCAAAGCGGGCGAAGCGAAATACGGGGAAGTGTTGCCCGTTGTGTCGGCCATGCGACGCAAAGGCTGGGGAAACCTGAGCGACGAGGATTACCAGCATTTTGTCCGCATCATGGACTCAATTTATCAGAACGTAAGTGCGTAAAGAATGAACCGCCTGCGGGTTGTTCGTTTACCTTCTATGTACGGAATTTTCAGCACCGTTAATGCATCGCCCCGGGCGGGCTTCCGCTTCGGCGATCAGGTTATCGACCTCACCAGTGCCCAGAGGCTTAACCTTTTTGACCAAATTGACCTGCCCGGCGGCATCTTTGAGCAACCCTCGTTAAATAACTTCATTGCCCTGGGACAACCCGTTTGGCGGGCCGTTCGCCAACGCCTGACCGACCTCATCGGCAATCCAGACAGCGAACTATACACCAATGCGGACCAGGTGCTGGTGTTCGTGTCCGAAGTGATTCTCCACCTGCCGGTCCATGTTGGCGATTACACCGACTTTTACGCGGGTATCTACCACGCCCAGAATGTAGGGCGCTTGTTCCGCCCCGCTCGCGACGGCGAACCGAGTAATCCGCTGCTGCCTAACTATCGTCATATGCCCGTCGCGTATCATGGCCGGGCGTCAAGTATTGTTGTGTCGGGAAAACCCATTCGTCGGCCACAGGGTCAGATGCTGGGAGGGGCGAATCAGCCCGTGTTTGGTCCATCGCAGGCGCTTGATTTCGAGTTGGAGTTGGGGCTTGTCATCGGCAGGAGCAATCCACTGGGCAAGCCGGTATCGGTCGATGAAGCCGAAGACTATATTTTCGGCGTAACGCTGTTTAATGACTGGTCAGCGCGTGATATTCAGCGGTGGGAATACCAGCCGCTGGGTCCTTTTCTGGGTAAAAACTTCGGGTCGAGTATGTCGGCCTGGGTCGTGCCGCTGGACGATTTGACTCCGTTTCGCGTGGCCGGTCCAGTGCAGGAGCCCCAACCCCTGCCCTATCTGCAACCGGCTGATCCAGCCCGTAAAATGGCCAGCCATTACGACTTGACGCTGGAGGTGGCACTACAGGCAGAAAACGGTCCAGCGGTGAGTATATCCCGAACGAATGCCCGCCATCTGTACTGGAGTTTTGCGCAGATGATTGCTCACCACACCATCAACGGCTGCAACCTCAACGTCGGCGACGTACTGGCAACGGGCACCATATCCGGCCCCGAGCCGGATGCCTGCGGATCGCTGCTGGAGCTAAGCCTCAACGGCAACCGACCGCTCAAACTGGCCGACGGGCTGGAGCAACGAACGTTTCTGGCCGACGGCGACACCATTATCTTGAGGGGCTGGGGCGAATCAGGTACTCAGCGCATCGGCTTGGGCGAGGTGAGGGGAAAAGTAGTGCCAACCGGCCAGCACGTATGACCCAGGTCTCCCCTTCCCAAAACGAGTCATGAGATGAGTAGTACCATCGACCCCGCCGATCTGGCCCCCCACGAATTTTACCGGTTACTCAACAGTGCCGTAGCGCCCCGACCCATTGCCTTTGTCAGTACTGTTAGTGCTGATGGACACGTAAACCTGGCCCCGTATAGTTTTTTCAATGTCTTTGGATTCAACCCGCCCATACTCGTGTTTTCGCCAACCCGTAATCGGCACGGCCATAAAAAACATTCCCTGCTCAACGTCGAAGAAATCCCCGAGGTGGTGATCAATATGGTGAATTACCCGATGGTCGAACAGACATCGCTCGCCAGCGCTGAATTTGACCGGCACGTCAGCGAATTCAAGAAGGCCGGTTTTACCGAGGTCAAGTCGGAGCGGGTGCGCCCTCCGCGCGTGGCCGAGTCGCCGGTCGCCTTCGAGTGCCTCGTGCGACAGGTGCTGCCGTTGGGCAAGGGTGATAGGGCTACCCGCCCCGGAGCTGGTACGTTAGTTATTTGCGAAGTAATTCTGGCTCATGTTAGCGAAGGTATGCTGACCAGTGCTGGTGCCGTTGACCCTAATCTGATGGACCTTGTGGGGCGGCTGGGGGCCGATTGGTACGTGCGGGCCAGTAAGGATGCACTGTTTGAAGTAGCCCGACCGCAAATGGGCATTGGCATCGACCAGATTCCAGCCGCTATTCGTCACAGCGCCATCCTGACCGGAAACGATCTGGGCCGACTGGGCAGCGTAACGGTTCTCCCCCAAGCTGATGAAATCAAGGCCTATCGAGCCTCGGGCGTGCTCAACGAACTAGTCGATGAAGCAAGGAATGGGTGTCAGTACCTGCCCGATTTGCTGCACTTCCGAGCAAAACAACTCTTAGCCGAAAATAACGTCCGCGAAGCCTGGCTGACCCTACTGAGTGCCCTATAGCCAAACAACCGGTATGCTGCCGTGTTCTAATCAGTGAACGAGACCGAAGTAACGACATGAGAACGAATGTATTGAGCACACTGCTAGCCGCCGGGCTGCTACTCGGTGGATGCGGCCAGGATACCAAAGATGCAGCCAAAGAAGCCAACGAGAAGAAAATAGAGCAGCAGTCGACTGCCATCAGCAACGATGCCAAAGACGATGCCAAAAACGTAGCGAACAAATTGGTCGACCTGTTCAGCATGGGCATGACCGAGTATGAACTCAGCAAAATAGCCCTGCCCAGGGCCACTAATCCTGTAGTGAGAGCGTACGCCCAGCGAGCCATGAATGAGCACCAGCAGAACGAAAAGGCTCTGCGCGATATGGCCCGGACGATGAATCTTACCCTGCCCTCTGGCATGGCCGAAGACGGTAAAGACCGGGTAGAAGATCTACAGGATAAGAAACCGGGCACCGCATTCGACACCCAATACCTGAAAGAGATGGCCACGGTCAACGACAAAGCCATGGACATTGCGGACGATCTGGCCGACAAGGCTCCCAATAACGCCCTAAAAGCCTTTGCCCGGAAACTCAAAGAGGGTGACAAAAAACACCGGGAACAGGCTAAGCAACTGCGAAACGTATTAAATTGAACTGAACGTAGCGGCTGGCGCGCTCCTACTACGTCAGTAACCACGGGCGGTATTATCCGCCCGTGGATCGGAAGCCCCTTCGTAGGAACCATCGGGCCGGATCAGAACGCAGTCCATGCGGCCAATCGTATTCGTGAGTTTTTCCAGGATATAGCCCCGGCTTAGCAAGCGTTGTACCGTGGCGTCGGAGAAAGCGCCGTTCTCGAAAATCGTTTTGTCAGGCAGCCACTGGTGGTGGAATTTCAGGGCGTTGACGGCCTGCTGCATCGTCATTCCGTGCTCAATTACGTTCAATATCGTCTGGTAGACCGCCGTAATGATGGTGGAGCCTCCCGGCGTCCCGACGACCATAAACAGTTTGCCGTCTTTCTCCAGAATGGTTGGCGTCATACTCGACAGCATTCGTTTGTTGGGTGCAATGGCATTGGCCTGGTTACCAATCAGCCCGAACATGTTTGGCACGCCCGGCTTCACGCTAAAATCGTCCATTTCGTTGTTCATAAAAAAACCGGCACCGCCAACCACTACGCGGCTTCCGTAACCACCGTTGAGCGTAGTGGTAATGCTGACCGCGTTTCCGTCCCTATCCACAACCGAGAAGTGCGTGGTTTCCAGACTTTCGTAGCCCGGAACCATACCCCCTTTTATGGCCTTGCTGTCGGTCGCTTTGGCAAACGAAAAATCTCTCCATCGGCTTTTCAGGTAATCAACGCTTATTAATTTGTCGGTCGGGACCTTTACAAAGTCGGGATCGCCAAGGAACTTAGCCCGGTCGGCATAAACGCGCCGTTCCGCTTCGATCATGACCTGCACGGTGCTGTCGCGGTTCCAGCCCCAGCGACGTAACGGATAGGGTTCCGTGAAGCGCATCAACTGCACCAGCGCTACGCCCCCACTGGAAGTCGGCGGCATGGTAATGACGTTATAGTTTTTGTAAGTAGCCTGAATAGGCTCCCGCCACACAGCATGGTAATTTTTTAAGTCTTCTTCGGTAATCAGGCCGTTGCCCCGCTTCATTTCGTCGGCCAGCAACCGCGCCGTTTCCCCTTCGTAGAAGCCGGCCCGGCCCTGCTGCTGAATACGCTGCAGGGTTTTGGCCAGGTCGGACTGTACCAACAGCTCGCCCTTTCTCCACACTACTGTATCAGCGGGATTGGCGTTTTTCAGGAAATACGCTTTACCGGGATTGATGGTCGTGAGGTCGGTTTTGATGCGGTTCAGGCCAAGGGCGTCGCGTTCGGTGAGGGCAAATCCATTAGCAGCCAGGTCAATAGCAGGCTGCAGCACCTGCGCCCACGACAGTTTACCAAATCGCTTATGCGCTTCAGTCATCCCATCGACCGATCCGGGCACCCCACTTGCCAAATGACCACTGATGCTTAATCCTTCCTTAACGTTGCCCAGTGAGTCGAGGTACATATTCGGGGTGGCACGTCCGGGTGCTTTCTCGCGGTAGTCCAGAGTGTACGCCTTGCCGTCGCGATCCCGAAACACCATGAAACCGCCCCCACCAATGTTGCCGGCACCCGGATACACCACCGCCAGGGCAAATTGCACCGCTACGGCTGCGTCGACCGCATTGCCGCCTGCCTTCAGGATGTCCAACCCTACCTGCGACGCTTCGGGATGCGCCGACGCCACCATGCCATTGCGACCAATAACACCCTGCCGGTCCGAAAAGAATGGCTTGCGGGTGGGGTCTTCATCGCGGTACTGATAAACGCCCTGACTTTGGCGAACATCACTGCTGGCCGTGGTGGTTGGTGGCTGGGTTTTGCAGGCAGAAAAGCAGGCGACAAGGAGTAAAGCACCGGAAAGCACACGTTTTGTCATGAGTTGTTATAGTTTGGGCAACCAGGTTGGCGACGAATGGCCTAAACTACAAATTACCGCCCAAAAACGCTACGTTGCCTACTCCATGACCACTGACCCACCTGCATTATTCAGATGGCAACCCAATAGCCTCGTTACGTCCTGGCTCATGTCTACCATATGACAGTACCCGATCCAATAACGTAGGCAGAACAAGGGTAGCATCATACGAGTTGTCAAATACGTTATCAATAGAAAACCTATGTTACCCTAACTCAAACATAAATCTATTCTGATCCTTATCAGGTACGAAGATTTACACGCATAGGCCCTTCCAATCGTTTCGTTTTTGGTAGAGTAGTGCCCGGCCGAAAACACGAATCGGCCGCCTATCTGGCAAAGCCATGCATCTATCCTAAAAAACATTGGTGGATGAGACGCTGAGCCGTATATTCATCCATTCGTTGGCTCATCCATTTATTTTCTTATTCTATCGTGCGATTTATCCGTCAGGTCCTGGAAAGCTTCCGGTTTGCGTGGCAGGCGCTGCGGTCTAACCTGCTTCGCACAACGCTCTCCCTACTGGGTGTTACCATTGGCATTTTCGCCATCATCGCCGTGTTCACGCTGGTCGACTCACTGGAACGTAATATCAAAACCAGCCTGTCATTCATTGGCGATAAGGTCGTGTACGTGCAGAAATGGCCGTGGAATTTCGGCAGTGAATACCAGTGGTGGAAATATTTTCAGCGGCCCGAACCCTCGATGACAGAATTTCGATTTCTGCGCGACCGACTCGAAACGGCCCAGGCCATTGTCGCCATGGATTTTAAAGGACGCGTAACGGTGAAACAGGGCAATAACAGCATGTCGTCGCTGATTCAGGGCACTACGTTCGAGTACAACAAGATTTCGGATGTACCCATCGAGCGGGGCCGCTACTTTACGCAGCAGGAAATCGACGTAGCCCGCAACGTAACTATCATCGGAGCCGACGTAGCCGAGAACCTGTTTCCGGGACAGGATCCGATTGGCAAAACATTTAAGCTGAACGGACTGAATTTTACGGTTATTGGTACGCAGGAACGCAAAGGCGAAAGTTTGTTAAATGTAGGCGGCAATCCCGACATCAAGTGCATTATTCCACTCGGTGCGTTTGCGAAGATGTTCCATTCCATCAACCCCAGCATCGACATTGCGGTTAAGGGCTACAACGACGATCCCGGACTGATTGAACTCGAAAGCGAAATCAGGGGCCTGATGCGAACCCGGCGCAGCCTGCGTCCTACGCAGGACGACAATTTTGCCATTAACCGGCCCGAAGCCATTGCCAAAGCGATCAGCGGGGTATTCGTCGTGCTGACACTGGCGGGCTGGGTCATTGGCGGGTTCTCTATTCTGATAGGCGGCTTTGGCATTGCCAACATCATGTTTGTGAGCGTTAAGGAACGAACCAACATCATTGGCATTCAGAAGTCGCTGGGGGCTAAAAATTATTTTATCCTGTTTCAGTTCCTGTTCGAGGCCGTTCTGCTCAGTTTGGTGGGTGGGCTGGCGGGTATCTTCTTGGTCTATCTGATGTCGTTTGCCCAATTAGGCAGCCTGGAGTTGGAACTCACAACAGGCAACATTATGCTGGGTTTAGGCGTATCGAGTGTTATCGGCATTCTGTCCGGGATCATTCCTGCTTTCTCGGCCGCCCGGCTCGACCCCGTCATCGCCATCCGGGCTAAATGAGTTTTGGGACGCCCCAATAAGTGCCGGCATCCAGGGTTGTTTTTGCGTTCTGGTCTGTAGCTATACTCTTTTGAGACTTTGAGAGGTTAACAATCGCCCTTAGCTAACAGTAAGGCGTAAAAAAAGCCCCCTGATTGCTCAGGAGGCCTTAAATACATATAGCGTTGTCGGTATTTTACCGGCAGTTGTGCCTTAGTGGAATTACCTGGCGCTATCCGAAGACATGGTCGAAGCCGAATCGGTAGCCATCGTCGAATCCGTAGTCATCGTAGCATCAGACGATGTCGTAGTGGTTTCGGTCGAGGAGCTCTCGGTTTTCTTCGAACAAGCAGTCGTCAGGGCGATCATGGCCATGAAAAAGAAGGCGGTTTTTGTGATTGCTTTCATAGTTTTGGGGTGTTTTTGTTTAAGTGAGATTAATGGATGAATGTCACTGTTAATACCTGACCGGGGGAAAGGTAACCCAACAATTTTTTATTTTTTTTGGGTTACGTCAGAGACCTTTCCGGTATTAAGTAATGACCCTCTGCAATGAAGGAAAATAAGCGGGCCCTGTTGACCGATGATGAATTGCTGCTGGGCCTGGCCGACGGCTCCGACGATGCGCTAACCCAATTGTACCGTCGTTATTTCCCCATGGTGCTGCATTTTGTGAAGGGCAACAGCGGTAGCGAAGACGAGGCCAAAGATGTTTATCAGGAAGCGTTGATTGTGTTATACGAGAAGGTGCGTGGCGGGTCGTTTGAGCTGCACTGTCAACTCAAGACATACATTTACTCGGTTGGCCGACGGCTGTGGCTGAAGCAACTGGCCCATAAGAACCGGTTTATGGTGAACGACACCGAAACCCCGGCTACTGATTCGGCTGCGGTTGGGCAAATGAGCGACGACCTGACGGATCATGAAGAACGCGACCGGCAGTTTGACCTGATGGCCGACTCGCTCGACCGGCTCGGGGAACCGTGCCGGACACTGCTGGATGATTTTTATATCCAGCACATGAGTATGCAGGATATTACGGAGAAATTCGGCTATACTAATGCCGACAACGCCAAGACGCAGAAGTACAAATGCCTGATGCGGCTGAAACGGTTATTTTTTGCCGAATACAAGGCATGAAGGCTACGGTTTTGTTGCCTGGCACCAGCCAGCATATAAACTTAGGACCTGATAATTCACTATATAATATTTCCCAGATGTGATGGAAGCGAACGAAGATAAATCCATTGACCAGGCCTTGATAGCTTACGGTGAACGAATTCGTTTTCGGCGGAAACTGGCTGCTATCCAGCGTCAGCTTGATATGGAAGAGGTACGCCAGGAAGCTGAGCTTTATCAGTCTGATGCCGAACAGTCGGGGCAGATTCGGTCACTTTGGCGCACCTACCGCACTACCCTCGCTGTGGCCGCATCGGTCGCCATTATTACTACCTTCGGTTCTATTTTTCTGTACCGGTCCTATCAGCAGGGACATCGGCAGCAGGAGCATCAGTATAGCCAGCTGAGCAAGGAAATTCAGGCCGTTAAGTCGTCGCAGAAGCGACTCATTAACGACATCACCGGCCGAAGCCAGGCCATGAGCGCCAACCCGGCGCAGGTGTCCGGCTCAGGATTCCTGCTTACCCCCGACGGCTATTTTGTGACCAACAACCACATCGTTCGGGATGCCGACTCAGTGTATGTACAGAGTGCAAAAGGCGAGGTGTACAAAGCCCGGATTGTATACGCTGACTTGGCACATGACCTGGCCGTCCTGCAATTGTGCGACGACAATGCGTTCCGCCCCATGCCACCAATTCCTTACACGTTCGAGGCCCGCACGTCGGACCTTGGCGAGCGGGTGTTCACGCTCGGTTATCCACGCGAAGAGATTGTGTATGGCGAAGGCTATCTTAGTTCGGGAACCGGCTACGGGGGCGACTCGGTGGCTTACCAGGTAGCTATTAGTGTGAACCCTGGCAACTCGGGCGGCCCACTACTTGACGAAAAAGGAAACGTGATCGGCATTATCAGCGGTAAACAGACGACATCGGAAGGAGTTAGTTTCGCCGTTAAGTCAAACTACCTTCTCGAAGCCATTAATGGCATTCCGGTTGACTCCCTGAAGGGTCAACCGTTGCGGCTAAGCCGGAAGAACACCCTGGCCTACCTGCCGCGTAAGCAGCAGATTAAACGGATGCAGGACTATGTCTACCAGGTGAAAGTCTTCAAGCATAAATGACGCGAATGGCTGATCGGCAGATCACCAAACAATTCAACCCGTTACGTGTTCTATTGGGTGAACATCAAACACTCAACCACCATGAATAAGTTAATGACACTAGCAACTGCGCTGGCTTTCAGCGTCGGCGTAACGATTGCTCAGGACACAAAACAGAACGCCAAGGAAACAGCCCGCCAGGCTGGCCAAACCGTCGATGCAGCCGCAGATAAGGCAGGCCGTGCCACCAAACGGGCCGGTCAGAAAGTAGCTACGGCCACCAAGAACACGGCCTCCGATGTGAAAGAAGGCACCCAGCAGGCAGGCCAAGACGTAAAAGAAGGTTCCCAGCGCGCAGGCCGCAAAATTTCCAGAGCAGCCAAAAATACGGCCGCTGATGTGAAAGACGGCACGAATCGCTCGCTCGATAAGGCCGACCGGAAAATGAAACGAGCTGAACGCAAACTGGACAACTCGAAGTAATACCAGGTTTTGTTTCTTTTAAAGAAGCCACTGTCAGTAAGCAGTGGCTTCTTTATGTTAGGCACTACCGCACAGGCGAACCCAATGTGTTTGCGAACGGTTTTAATTGACATACGGCTACGTCCCATTTTATGCATTCAACTATTTCGGTCCTGCTTTTTGGCATTGCCCGCGATCTGACGGGTCATTCCAGCGTTTCCTTACCACTAACTGGGGGGGCCAGTGTTGGCGATTTGCTCGGCGAGCTCCACCAGCGTTACCCCGCCTTAACCGGCATCCGGTCGTTGCTGGTAGCCGTCAACGGCGAGTATGCTGAAACCGGGCATGTGCTCAGCCATGAGGACGAAATTGCTATTATCCCACCCGTTAGCGGAGGGTGAACCCATTAGTCAGTACTGGCACACTTTTGATTGCCCTCACCAACGGACTGATTTGACAACTACCCAACTGGTTTATGGTTGCTCTTACCACCGATCCCATTGATGTTGCTGCTGCTCTGACCCATCTGCAGTCGGAACAGGCGGGGGCCATCGACTTTTTTCTAGGCGTTGTTCGCGATAATACGCAGGACCGCCCCGTCGACCGGCTCGACTACGAAGCGTACGACCGGATGGCCCTTAGCGAAATGCAGAAAATTTTAGACGAAGCCCAACACCGCTGGCCCGTACTGCGCGCTATTGTCATTCACCGGACCGGCACGCTGCACATCGGCGAAATTGCCGTTTTGATTGGCGTGGCCACCGCCCACCGGGCAGACGCCTTCGACGCCTGCCGCTACATCATCGACACCATCAAACAGAGAGTTCCGATCTGGAAAAAAGAGATATTCACCGACGGTGAAGTCTGGGTAAATGCGCATCCCTGAGAAAAAGATGCCGGTTATAAAGCACGGACGGCGGTATCTGGCAACTACTTAATCTGGTACGTCCCAACAATGGGGTAGTGGTCAGAGTATTTGATATCATTAATAGTTTGAAAATCGAGCGCAGTGAGGTCAGCATCATGAAACTGATGATCGATGCGAATGAATCGGGGCAGCCGGTTGTAGGTAAAACCAAACCCCCGGCCCGCATCCTCAAAACTGTTGGGTAAGGTTCGGCGCATCTGCTCATAAGCAACACTGTAAGGAGTATCGTTGTAGTCGCCGGTGACAATTACAGGGAATTTGCTTTCGCGAATGTGGCGCTGTACCCGCTGCACCTGCTCCCGTCGTTCCATGAAACCGAATCTGAGTGCACTCAGCACACCACGAGTCTCCTTTTTAACTCCCGTCATTTTATCCTGACGTAGTACCCGTCCCACCCGGATACCCATCGAGTGGAGGTGAACGTTGATAATCCGGACCGTATCGTCTCCAACTTTAATAGTAGCCCAGACGATTCCATTTACATTGTAAAATGCTTCACGGCCGGACTGAATAATAGGGTGCTTCGAAAAAATAGCGGCTCCAACCCGTCCATCCGGAACGCTCGCAGCCTCAGGATGCAGTAGTACCGAATACTTATATCCCACTTTATGAAACCGGCGTATAACGTCGTAATCAGCAATAGTGGTTGAATTATGAAGTTCCTGAATACATTTTACCGGGGCATCGTAACGTAGTACGTAGTTGATGCTCCGTCGAACGCGGGGTGAACTGTGGTGGCGTTCCAGGTAATTATTGAGTCCAAACGATTGAACGTTGTAGCTGAGTACCTTGAGCGGAGTAGCCCCGCCCGTTAGTTTTTTAGGCGTGTGCCAGGTGAATGTACGCGTCCCTAACAGCACAATACCCACTGACAGAACTGCTACCGACAGCCCGCTTCGCCAGGGGCGAGAAAGCAGTAGCCATACCAGCACCATTACGAAATTCAGCACCCAAGTTAGCGGGGTGGTAATCATAATCATACCGGCCAGCCAATGCTCGGTGGGCAAAGCCCAAACCAGCCAGTACGCCAGACAGGTGTACAACATCAGCACCAGGTTAAGCGACCACAGCAACGAACGAAAAAAGAAGGAAACAAACCGGCCAATTCGTGCTCTTACCGCCATATCGTCACTAATGAGCGGGACTAAACACCCGTTTCGGGCTAAAATTAAGGCATAACTGCTGGAAACCCCGCATATGCCCGCAGAGCAGGACTTGCGAAGCAGACAGGAATAGACTATCTTTGCCAGGCAAAAACTGTATGGCGTTAATAAAAAAAGGGAGTCGAACTCCCTTTTTTGTTTCCCTACCTTATGGACGATAAAGCACGCTTAACCGAGTGGCTTCAGCCGTATTTGAACGACGGACAGCTTTATATTGTTGATGTCCAGGTAGTTGGTCGTCAGAGTGGCCGTATTAAAGTTACCCTTCTGCTGGACAGCGATACCGGCATCACCATTGACGAATGTGCTTCGATAAGCCGTCGGCTGGGTGGACAGATGGATGAGCTGAATTTTTTTGGCGACTCTCCCTTTACCCTGGAAGTTTCGTCGCCGGGCGTCGATTTTCCGCTGACCTTTACGCGGCAGTACGTCCGTAACGTCGGACGGCAGTTAACCGTTACGCTGGTCGATGGCGGAATGCGGAAGGGCCGGTTAGAATCGGTTGCGGATGACCATATTGTGCTTGACATCGAACCGGAAAAGGTATCGAAAACCAAAAAAAAGAAAGAAGCGCTGTTAACTGCCGACGTCCCGACTGGCCCTACGCCAATCCCTTTCGGGCAAATAAAGAAATCGCACGTAGACGTATTATTTAAATAAGTTTGCGACCTCATGTTTTCAGTTGATTCATGGCGGTGCGCCGTAACACCAATCACCAATGAGCCCAGCCTTAAAGCCTGACCCCAAGACAACGACCAGTGCACTTCTGATTGAGTCGTTTGCCGATTTTGCCCGGTCGAAAAATATTGAACGC
>DATHAW010000499.1:0-4368 GCA_035296465.1 Spirosoma sp. | reverse complement strand
GAAATATGGGTACCGTATCGTTGAAGTTCCCATTATTTTCACCGATCGTACGCAGGGCGTTTCCAAGATGTCGTCCAAAATATTCAAGGAAGCCGTATTCGGTGTCCTGCAGATGAAAATCAGCAGTTTTTTCCGGCATTACATTCCGCGTAAAGAAGTAGCACTGAGGGCTGACGAGCCCGTGAGTGTGGTTTCATAATGCTACGAGGGCACGGGGTGCTTAACTTGGAAAAAGTTAGGGTTAATATAACCTTTACTTATACAGCACTGACTTTATTCGTTTGATAGCAATTGCAATTTGTTTGTTGTCTCTACCAGTTGCTGGTTGGAGTCAGTCAGAGTCACCCAATACAATCATTAAAACAGATTGCCCTTCTTTACCAGACTTGAATTTAATTGACTCTACAATTATCCGAAACGATATCGCTTCCGGTTATGTCCAACTTAGTGGCCGTTGGCAATGGGTTGAGTTACGAGGGGGCTGGGGACACGTTACAAAAGTAACTCGACTCGTCGAGATGATGGTTGGCCAACAAGGACAAGGTAGTATATACGAAAACGGTCAGTACAGATCGGCTTATCAGCTTAAACTGCGCAGGACTAATAATCATTTTTATTTCCTTCTTAGTGAAAAGGGGCAACCATTTTTCAATTTCCGGAATGATAACCAGTCTGGATATCTTCGCGTATGTAACGAATTTTTAATAATAGGAGAAGCTATAGGAGATGGTCGTGAGTGGGTATTCAAGCGAATCATTGCTAAACTTCCTCGCACCAATTGAGTTAGAAAATGACCTAATTATATTATTTGAAGATTACATAAGTTAGCCTTTAAAGCTCAGATTCTAAGTTCTGTTTCATATCATAACATCAGTTATAAATCAGATATGAGAAAAATACAAAGCACGACTACAGCCAGATTTGCGGTTTACTTAAAATAGTGGACATATATATTATCCCGAAACCTGCTCCCGGAACTGGGCAAAATCGGCTTCTGATACGTTGAGTTCAATTCGCTTGTGCGGATTGGTTAACCCCGCAACAATCGTTACGTTCGATTTGGCAATGCTAAACTGCTCCGCCAGGAACCCGATCAAATACGCGTTGGCCTTCCCGTCTTGAGCCGGTGCCCTAATTTTTGCATTGAGTTTACCGGCAGCATCATAGAACAACCGATCCACGTTGCTGCCGGGCTTCACCGTCAGGTGCAGAATCACGCAGGCTGCTTTAGTTGTTCGGCCAATACGGCAATGCCCTCCTCAAACGTGTGCGGGTCATAGCCGAGCACCGTCCGGGCTTTGTCGAGCACGAACCCAGTGCGGGGAGGACGACGGGCCACCTGCGTAAAGGTCGATGCGTCGGCTTGGGTAATTAAAGACTTATTCAGCCCAAAAAAATCGGCCGTCCTGATCGCCATTTCGTAGGGCGTCAGCACCTCTTTGCCCGATATATTGAAAATCCCCGCTGCTTGCTGGCTGGCTATCAGGTAGCAACCCATGGCTAAGTCTTCGGCCAGCGTCGGGCTGCGCCACTGATCAGTCACCACCTTGATCGTTTTACCGTCTTCGAGCGATTTTTTCACCCACAGAATAATGTTGCTGCGGCTCATGTCGTGGGCAATTCCGTAGACGAGTACCGTCCGGGCGATGGCCCATTGCAGCGGCTGGTCTGCCTTACCTGAGTTGACAACGACCTTTTCGGCGGCATACTTACTCCAGCCATAGAAACTAATTGGGTTGCCTTCAGCTGTTTCATCGTAAGGTCCGTCCGCACCGTCGAAAATGAAATCAGTTGATACGTGCAGCAGAAAAGCCCCGACCGACCGGCACGCATTAACGATCGACTCGACCGCCTGGACATTCTGCGCCCAGCAGTCGTCTTTCTGCACTTCACACTTATCTACATCTGTCATAGCTGCCGTGTGGATAACGACATCTGGACGCACATCACCAATCACGTCCATTACCTGCTGGTTGTTTGTGATGTCCATCGAGCAGTACGTATATCCGTCGGTGTAGGGAAGCCGGTTGTTACCCCGCGCGGTGGCAATGAGCTGAACACCAGGCTGCCGGATCATTAGGCCAACTAACTTTTGTCCCAGCAGCCCATTAGCGCCGGTAATGAGAATTTTTTTCATGTGCGTCTCTACTGATACCGAAATTTGTACTGCTTCGTAATCTTCTTCTTTCTGACCCAGTCGCCAGTCACGGTCATGCGGATGTCCTGTTTCGGGCGATCCTGCGCGTCGCGGGTCTGACCCGCAATGCTGTCCACAATAGCCAGCCCATCAATAACCTCACCAAAAACCGTGTAATTGCCATCTAAATGTGGACTGCCGCCGAGACTTTTATACGTTTGTTTCTGCTCCTCAGTGAAGACACGCTCTGGCGCACGGGCCTGGCTCCGGACGACCTGTTTCTGTAGTTCATCGTCTGGCCATACGCGGCCCTGCACAATATAGAACTGGCAACCGCTCGATGCTTTCTCCGGGTTGTTGTCACGGGCCGCTGCTAATGACCCTTTTTTGTGGAATAGCGTTGGAACGATCTCAGCAGGAATTTTATAACCCACGTCGCCATTGCCCAGGGGTTCGCCCACAGGGGCGTTACGCGAGTTGGGGTCGCCACCCTGAATCATGAAGTTTTGAATGACGCGGTGAAACAGCAGATTGTCGTAGAATTTCTGACTCACCAGCTTAATAAAATTCTGTTTATGCTTCGGCGTCTGGTCATACAAGACCAGCCTCATTGGCCCATAGGGCGTGTTGATTGTCACGAGGTAATCCTTCTTTTTTCGCGGGCCGGCGTTCTTGTTCTGGGCTGTAGAAATTAGGGGCAACAGCAACAAAATTAAGAGACGTATAAACATGGGAGCAATTGAGTACGTAAGCCGTAGCTTCGGAAACACCAGCATTTCGGTGACAGTAATGTTTATAGGTTTACACGGTTCTTAAACACATCTTTGAGCCGCTGATCGTGCGTAACGACAATCAGACTGGCGCCTATCTGTTCGGATTGCTCACGCAGCAGCGTTACCACCCGGTTCGTATTTTCATCGTCGAGGTTAGAAGTTGGCTCGTCGGCCAGAATAACGTCGGGGTGGTTCATCACGGCGCGGGCAATGCTAACCCGCTGTTGCTCTCCCTGACTGAGTTGATGGGTTTTCTTAGACAACTGATCACCAAAACCTAGCTGCCCCGCCAGTTCGCGTACGCGCTGGGATTGCTGGGGCTTACTGGCTAAATAGTTAGCCAGCAGCAGGTTATCGCCAACAGACAGTGAGCTTACGAAGTGCGGCTTTTGATAAATAATTCCTACGTGTTTGGCCCGAAAAGCCGCCGTTTCAGCTGAACTGAGTTTGGTCAGATCGGTCTCATTGATCTTAACCGCCCCACTTTTGGGTCGTAGCAGCAGCGCCAGCAAATGCAGAAAGGTAGTTTTACCCGTACCGGACTGACCCAGAATCAGCAATGCTTCGCGATCGGCGCAACGGACATCGGGAAATGCGAACTGCCTGGCAGGACCGTATTCGAAGGTAAGTTGGTTCGTTACCAGCATCAGATTGGGTTTACTAACCGCAAAAATAGGTAAAAGTTGTAATTTTGATTCAGTGAATAAGCCAGCCTGTCAGCCAGTGATAACGGCTGTTTACGGACTAATAAACTACCTGACCAACGGCCTCTTGAAACGTATCGCCCTGTTTGCCTCCGGCTCTGGTTCCAATGCAGAGAAAATAGCCGCCCATTTCGCCGGAAGTCTGGATATAGATGTATCGCTGCTATTGACCAACAATCCAAAAGCAGGAGTTATTGACCGGTCAAGGCAGGGATTCGGTAGGGGCCTGCATGTACCTGTCCTGCTCTTCGACCGGCCAACGTTTTACAATACCGATCGAATCGCGCAGTTATTGCAACAGCAACAAATAGACCTGATCGTGCTGGCGGGGTTTATGTGGCTCATGCCTACCAGCCTGGTGCGGGCATTTCCTAATCAGATCATCAATATTCACCCGGCTTTACTGCCTAAATTCGGTGGTAGGGGTATGTATGGACATTACGTTCACGAAGCGGTTGTTGCAGCTGGAGAAACCGAATCAGGCATTACCATCCATTATGTGAATGAACAGTACGACGAAGGCCAAACCATTTTCCAGGCGAGTTGCCCGGTTCTCTCCACCGATACACCCGATGACGTGGCCCACCGTATTCAGGCGTTGGAACATAAACATTACCCGCGTGTTGTGGCTAACCTGCTGGCAGGGCATTAAGACGTAGTTTTGAGTTTGTGCAGCCGCTTTTTTGTATACTTGCCCTACTCTTACACGTAGTCGTATGCAATCCTCTACCGCTTCCACGCTGGAACCTGCCCT
>DATHAW010000498.1:0-2556 GCA_035296465.1 Spirosoma sp. | reverse complement strand
ACGCGCCGGACTGTGGCTGGCCCTGGGCGGAAGTCTGCCGGAGATCGGGTACAGTGCGCTGGCGGCCGGTGGGCTGATGCTTATTCCCATGCACTCAAACTGGACGGTCGTACTGACTTATGCCCCGATTCCGGTGTTGCTGGTGGCTGGTATTGCCGCTTTTCGGCAGAAGCCCGTGGTGCTGAACGTTACGACGACCAACGGTGTCTCGCTGCCCTTCTGGAAGGGGGTCGCGCTGGGCGGCACAAACCCGCAACTGCTGCCTTTCTGGTCGGCGGTGTGGCTTTATCTGAGTCAGGCCACCATTGGTAATCAGATGCTGATTCTTGCCGGTCAGTTCGCCAGCCAGTGGGTATTTGCCCTGGGAACGGCAACGGGCGCATTTGGTTTGCTGGTACTGGTGGTGTGGCTGGCTGATTGGCAACGGCAACGCATCGTACACTATCTGAACGGTCCGTGGATTAATCGCCTGGCGGGCGGACTGTTCATCGGGATGGCCCTCTGGCAACTCAGTCGAGCTTTGTAACTATCTCCTCATGTGGTCGTACCTTCTTCGCTGGCGTATGCTGCTGTTCGTTTTTCTGCTGCTCGTGGTTTTTCTCCCACAATGTGTTTCGGTACGGATGTCGGACAAGAAAGTTGCCGAGTATTTCGCTAATCGACCCATCAGGCCCACATTTGGGGCCATTCAGGTAGGCGACAGTTCAATTCACTACGCCCGAATCGGAGTGAATACGATGCCGACTGTAATGTTTGTTCACGGTTCTCCGGGGTCGTGGGATGCTTTCATCAGCTTCTTCGCTGATTCGTCGCTGTACAATCACGCGCAGTTGATTTCGGTAGACCGGCCTGGTTTCGGTAAATCAGATTCAGGGAAGCCCGAACGATCGTTGCAGGCACAAGCGGCCGACATTGCCCCACTGCTTCAACTAAGCCAGTCCTTCCAGACTGGGTCGCAACAGAGGCCAATCCTTGTGGTGCATTCGATGGGTGGACCGGTAGCCGCCCGGATTGCGATGGACTACCCAAACGAAGTTGGCGGACTCATTTTAGTTGCTCCTTCGATAGATCCCGCTCTGGAGAAGAGTGGTACCGCCCCATCGGCAATGTGTTCCCGTTTTGGCAATGGCTACCGACCGAACTCGACGTGAGCAACCAGGAAATTTTGCCGCTCAAAGGCGAACTAGAGAAGATGCTGCCGCTTTGGGCCACGATTCGCGTACCGGTGATTGTCATTCAGGGCGAAGACGACCCGTTGGTACCCGCCGGGAATGCTTCTTTTGCCAAACGAATGCTCGTTAACGCGCCCGTAACGATCCAGATGATTCCCAGAATGAATCACTTCATTCCGTGGAGCCGTCCGGATTTGATTCGCGACGCTATTCTTCATCAACTGACTGAAATTCAGTCAACCAACTAATCAACCAAATAACAACCATGAAACAGCACATACTGCGTCTGACCATTCTCCTTTTGCTTTCTATTACCACGGCGTTTGCCCAACAACCAGCGGGTCGGCGTTCCGAGGTGTTTGCCCCCAATGGTAAAGCCATCAATGGCTACGACCCCGTCACTTATTTCACTGAAAGCAAACCCGTTGAGGGCGATCCAAAAATCGCGTATAACTACCTGGGCGCTGACTGGTACTTCGCTAGTGAAAAGAACCGCGATGCGTTTAAAGCGGACCCCGAAAAATACGCTCCACAGTACGGTGGCTACTGCGCCTTCGGTACGTCACGCGGCTACAAAGCTCCTACCCAAGCCGATGCCTGGACCATTACTGATGATAAACTGTACCTGAACTATAACACGAAAGTGCGAACCGAGTGGAACAAAGACCAGGCAGGCTACATCAAAAAAGCCGACGCCAACTGGCCAACGATAAAAGATAAAGATCCTAAGTAACACACTTCATCAACCATCATTATGCGCCGTCTTTTAATCATTTCGATCCTGCTCCTGACCTTGCCCACGCTGTCGATGGCGGGTGGCCCCTGGATTCGTGGTTACCGCAAAGGCTTTGTTCAGATTGGCTATTCCGGCCTGTATTACAACGCCGTCTATGGGCCTACCGGCTCCGAAAGCTCCGTATTCAGAAACACCAGCGACGTAACGTTACAGGTCTATGCCGAGTACGGTATCGCCAAACGCTGGGAAATTCGTGGGGTATTGCCGTACAAACTGCTGAAAACCGGTCCGAGTACCAATCTAAGCGCCAACCCGGTCAATGCCGGTACGCTGACGGGCGTCGGTAACATCGGCCTGGGCGTGAAACGAGCTCTGCTGGATGGACCCGTTAAAGTCAGTATAGGCGTCGATGCGCTGGCCAACACGTTCACTAACAATGATCGGCTGGGTCTGCGAACGGGGTACGAAGGCTGGACCGTACTGCCTTACCTATCCATTGGGTCGGGCGGGAGCCGCACCTATTACTACGCCGAAGCGGGGTATGGTTTCATGACACAGAACTACAGCAATTTCCTGAAGCTGAACGGTGAATTCGGCTACCGACTGCACCCGCGACTGTGGGTAGCCGGTACGCTCGACTTTCGGCTG
>DATHAW010000497.1:0-2854 GCA_035296465.1 Spirosoma sp. | reverse complement strand
CCTAAGACGGATTGTACTCTTACTGCCTATACTAATCAACAATACCCAGATAGTATCGGCCCAAACAACGAGCAAACTGACACCCCGCTTCGCTTATGCTGAACCAACACTGTCGCCCGACGGCCGCGAAATTGCGTTCGTATCGGGTGGCGACATCTGGACCGTTCCGGCGGCCGGGGGCGAGGCCCGGCTGCTAGTAGCCCATGCCGACAACGAAACCCGCCCCCTGTATTCGCCCAACGGAAAATACGTAGCGTTTGGGTCTACGCGGTCGGGCAATGGCGACATTTATGTGCTGACCCTGGAAACCGGTGACCTAAAACGACTGACCTATGACGACGGGGCAGAAACCCTGTCGGCTTGGTCGCATGATGGGACGATGCTCTACTTCCAGCTGACTAGCCGCGATATTTCCGGCATGAATGACATCTATCGGGTGGCCATGGCGGGTGGCACGCCCATGCCGGTAACCGCCGACCGCTATGCCAGCGAGTTCTTTGGTGTACCATCGCCCGATGGCACAGCGCTTGCTTTTTCGGCGCGCGGTATCGCAGCCGCTCAATGGTGGCGGAAGGGAAGCAGCCATTTGGATCAGTCAGAGCTATGGACCTGTAAAATCGGCACAAAAAAGGGCGACAAACCCGTATATGAACGGCTGACGGAAGGCGGAGCCAAGGAACTCTGGCCCTTGTGGAGTCCCGATGGACAGACACTGTATTACATGTCGGATCGAAGCGGAAGCCAGAATCTGTGGGCAAAACCACTACGGGGCCAGCCAATAATGCTCACCACCTTCAAGGACGGGCGCGTACTCTGGCCATCCATCGGTTATGACGGACGGTCAATCGTGTTTGAACGGGATTTTCAGATTTGGACCTATGGTATAGCGACAAAACAAGCCGCTCCGGTAGCCATTCAACTGCGGGGTGCAGCAGCTGGTTCGGCTGTCGATCATGTGAAACTGACAAGCCAGTTTCGCGAGTTATCCGTGTCGCCCGATGGAAAGAAAGTGGCCTTCACGGCGCATGGTGAGATTTTCGCCGTGTCGGCCAAAGACGGGGGCGATGCCATTCGGGTAAGCAACAGCCCGGCAGTGGAATCGCAGCCCGCCTGGGCACCCAACAGCCGCAGCCTGATCTATGTCAGTACACGCCATGGCATGGGCAGCCTGTTCGAGTATAATTTCTCCACCCGTGATGAAACACGCCTGACCGATTCGCCGCTCGACGACAGTTCACCGGTTGTTTCGCCAGATGGGCAGTCGATTGCTTTTATGCGGAATGGACAGGAATTACGGGTGCTCGATTTAAGCAACAAGAAAGATCGGGTTCTCTACAAGGGTTATTTGGGTCGTCCGCCATTTGCGGGCAATGGCACCGTCACCTGGTCGCCCGATGGAAAATGGCTCGCTTTTGTGGCATATGGCACTAAAACGTTCCGCAACGTATGGTTGGTACCCGCTTCCGGGGGCGATAGCCGTCCCATCAGTTTTCTGGCCAATACCTTTGGTGGTAACGTGAACTGGAGCCCCGATGGAAAGTATATCTTGTTTGGAACTAACCAGCGGACAGAAACGGCCCAAGTTGCCCGCGTCGATCTGGTACCCCGTCAGCCTAAATTTCGGGAAGACCAGTTCCGTGATCTCTTCAATGAGGAAGTGCCCCGCAATATAAAACCAACGACAACCCCACCTACACCGGAGAAAACACTCTCGCGCGATACACTGGCTACCGGGGCAAAAACAAAGACGGCGGTCAAAGAAGCAACCACAATTGTTTTTGAAGGTATCCGTCAGCGTTTGAGTATGCTGCCGGTTGGTATTGAAGTAGAGGCCCAGTCGATTAGCAAAGATGGTAAAACGCTGCTGATGATTGCCAGCGTTGCCGGTCAGCAGAATCTGTATACCTACTCACTGGAAGAAACGGGTCTCGAACGGATCGTGGCGCGCCAGCTCACGACAACACCCGGTCCCAAAAGCAATGCCCAGTTCACGGCCGATGGAAAAGAGGTTTTTTACTTGGAGCAGGGGAAAATTCAATCCATTTCATTGGAAAAGCGGGAGCCCAAACCCCTGAGCGTAACGGCTGAACTCGACGTAGACTTCTCTGCCGAAAAGCTACAGGTGTTTCAACAGGCGTGGGACGTTCAGAATAAGGGCTTTTACGACCCTGGCTTTAACGGCATCAATTGGAAAGCGGTTCGTGAAAACTACGAGCCACTGGCCGCCGGTACGCGCACGGCCGATGAACTGCGCCGGTTGCTGAGCTTGATGGTGGGCGAACTGAACGCATCACACTCCGGTGTTGCGGCCCCACCTGGATCGATCGATATTACCACCGGTCGGCTCGGGCTTCGTTTTGATCGGATCATCTACGAGAATACGGGTAAGCTCCTTATCACCGAAGTCATTGAATTAGGACCAACCGCGCTGTCCGGTACGGTCAAACCCGGCGATTACCTGTTGTCGGTCGAGGGAACGGTTATTGATGCCAAGACAAACCTTGAGTATTTATTGAACAACAAAATCAACCGACGGATCACCTTGACCGTGGCCTCATCCCCAACCGCAACGCCCCGCGAGGTGAGTGTGCTGCCGGTCAACCTGACTACCGAAAAAGGGCTACTCTACAAACAGTGGGTGCAGCAACAGCGGGACTACGTCGATAAGGCCAGCGGTGGCCGGCTCGGCTACGTTCACATGTTTGACATGTCGGCCGAATCGCTCAATCAACTCTACATCGACCTGGATGCTGACAACCACGCCCGCGAAGGGGTTGTCGTCGATGTTCGCAATAACAACGGAGGATTTGTCAATGCCTATGCCATCGATGTATTTGCCCGTAAAGGTTATATG
>DATHAW010000496.1:0-2805 GCA_035296465.1 Spirosoma sp. | reverse complement strand
AGTATGCTACCGCTACGTCAATCGGGGTAGATCCGGTTGTCACGGTAGCCGCCAACGTATCGGGGGGTGTGGTTGGTAAAATGATTTCTCCGCAGTCAATCGCCGTAGCGGCAGCGGCAGGCAATTTAGTGGGGCAGGAATCGCAGCTATTTCGCTTAACAGTGAAGCATAGTTTTTACATGCTGACGTTCATCTGTTTCCTTACGTTGGCTCAGGCATACGTCCTAAAAGGGTTGATCCCAACCTACGTAATGCTGGATGTTAAAAAGACAAGTTTGCTGCCCGATCTATCGAACGGCTATATCTATCTGGTAATACTGGCTGTTCTGCTGGTTTCGTTAGCAATTGTCATTTCGCGCATCCGTCGGAATGAAAAACCTGCTCCAAACCTGGTAAACTGATTTCAAACAACTCATACTCCTCATTTCGTTGTTATATTAATTTTGCCGCAGGCACTGTAAGCGATATAAATGAGTCATAAATAGGTCCATTTTCTCTTTCACTGTTTAGAAAGGCGTATTTTCGCCAAACGTTTATATTGTTTGGTTACTATATGATTGAGTTTGTTTGCCATTCTCATTGGTTACGCGTCTTTCTCTTTTTATGGTTGGTAATTTCCGGCGCAATGCTATCGGCTCATGCGCAATCTCGGGCAAAGGTGCTACCAGCCAATACGTTTGAGCTGATGGAGACCACGATCAGCGATATCCACCGGGCTTATCGGAGCGGATCACTTACGAGTGAACAACTGGTTAATGCTTATCTGGAGCGCATTCAAACCTACGACCAGCCGACCAAACTTAACTCAATCATTATCGTAAATCCGGAGGCTGTCGCAACGGCCCGCGCGCTGGATGCCGAGTTTCGGAAAACGGGCAAGCTGCGTCCACTGCATGGCATCCCGATGATTGTAAAAGATAATTTCAATACCAAAGGGCTTCAAACGACGGGTGGGTCAATTGCGCTGCGCGGGTTCGTTCCTGCGGAGGATGCTTATCAGGTTCGCAAACTGCGGGAAGCGGGTGCTATTGTGCTGGCTAAATCCAATATGGCCGAATGGGCTTTTACGCCCATGCACTCGCAGAGTTCCATTGCCGGCGAAACCCTGAATCCCTATAATCTGGCCCACGTACCAGCCGGATCGAGCGGGGGTACTGCTGCTGCCATTGCTGCTAACTTAGGTGCTGTTGGCTTAGGCTCCGATACGGGTAACTCCATTCGGGGGCCATCGTCGCACAACGCTCTGGCTGGTTTTCGAACATCGCTGGGTTTGGTCAGTCGCTACGGTATTATACCGTTGTTTACCCGTAATGATGTGGGTGGGCCCATGTGCCGTACGGTGGAAGATGCGGTTCGGCTGCTGGAAATCACTGCGGGCTATGACCCCAATGACCCAATTACCAAACATAGCCAGGGTAAAATCCCTAAAAGTTACACCCAGTTTTTAAAGAAGGACGGCTTAAAAGGGGCCCGAATTGGTGTGATGCGTCAACTGGTTGACTCAGACATTCATCCCGAGATTAAACAGCTGTTTAATCAGGTTATTACCGATATGACCCGTGCCGGTGCGCAAATTGTGGATGTGACCATTTCTGATTTCGATTCTCTGCGGGCTAACCAGGGTTGCGCCGAATTCAAAGCTGATATTGAAACGTACCTGCGGACATTTGTTAAGCGGGATACGCTTAAAACGCTGGACGATATTATTCGGGTGGGCGGGTATTCAGACCTAGTTCGCGACCGGCTTTTAACCCAGAAAAACCGCCCCGGCCGGGCCAGTCATCCAGAAATTCCCTGTGGCGATGCTTTTACAGATCCGCTCAGAATCGCCTATCGTAACGCCGTCGAAGCGGAAATGAATCGGCTTCGTGTCGACGTCCTTATTTATCCGACCTGGAATCATCCTCCGGCGCTGGTTGGCGACGCCAAAGGGTATAAAGGTGATAACAGTCAATTGATTGCGCCGTCTACGGGTATGCCCGCATTTACGGTTCCAATGGGTTTCTCAACCGGTGATCTACCCGCTGGTATTCAGTTCCTAGGCCGTCTATTCGATGAGCCAACCGTAATCCGGGTCGCCTATGCCTATGAACAGGCAACTCACCATCGGGTAGCACCAAAACGGTTTTCAGCGCTTACCCACCGATAAGCCACCTAATAAGCACTTCCGTAGTTTCTATATATTCGTTACGTCAAATGCCAATGATTCGTTTTCCATCGCAGTTGATCCGTTTGTTTTGCAGCCTGTTTGTCTTTCTCAATGCTACGGATGGACATGGCCAGGCGTTTAGTAAGGCCGAAGTGGCCCGCTGGCAGCAGCAGGCCAAGCAGGTTACCATCACACGCGATACGTGGGGGGTTCCGCATATTTATGGTAAAACCGATGCTGACGTCGTTTTTGGCTTACTGTTTACACAGTGTGAAGACGATTTTGAGCGGGTCGAAGAAAATTACATTACGTCGATCGGGCGACTGGCCGAAGTAGAAGGCGAGTCGGCGTTGTATCAGGATTTGCGGGCCCGCCTATTTCTGGACTCAACACAGGCGATTGCCATCTACAAGAAAAGCCCGCTCTGGATGAAGAAATTGCTGGATGCTTTTGCCGATGGTACAAACTATTACCTCTATACGCATGCCGACGTTACGCCTAAATTGATTAAACGGTTTCAGCCGTGGATGCCGCTTATGTTCAGCGAGGGTAGTATTGGCGGGAACATTAGCGTAATGTCGACCGAGCGGCTGAAAGCGTTTTACGAGCAGCGTAAATCAACATCCTTAAATCTGAAGGTCGACTATTGTGAACGC
>DATHAW010000495.1:0-1525 GCA_035296465.1 Spirosoma sp. | reverse complement strand
ACCACCTTGAGGCCAGATAGCGCTAATGTAGAGTACTGGAGAAACCGTTGGCCGACCAACTAGTCGATTGTCCCTTAATTGATAGGAATTGTCCCAAATCTGATAGCAGTTGCCTTATAATCAACCTATAAGCGCGGCTCCTTACGCCCTTGTGGGCCCATCCTGCGCAAATTCGGTGGGCGTTTTCTGATAAAACTCTTTGAAAACAGCGGCAAAATAGGAAGGCGTTTTAAAGCCTGTCAGGTAGGCCGTCTGGGAGGGACTATGCCCGGCCCGCAGCAGATCGGCGGCTTTGCGCAGTCGATAGTGCCGAATCAGTTCGTGCGGTTTCAGGTGAATAACGCTGTGTAGCTTGCGGTAAAAGGTTTTGCTACTCATTGCCAGCTCGTCGGCCAGCCAATCCACCGTCAGGGCCGGGTCGGTGAGGTGGTTTTCCAGGAGTTCATAAACCCGGCCTAGAAACGCATCCTCCATAACCTCGATGGGGCTGGCCGTATGGGGGTGAGCAAACGGCTGGCGGTACTGTTCGCGCAGTTTCTGCTGGCGCGCCATCAGATTATGCAGGCGCAGCTGTAGTTCATCCAGGTGAAAGGGTTTGGACACGTAATCATCTGCGCCTTCCTGCAGCCCCTCGATGCGGCTGTGGTGAGCCGCTTTAGCCGATAGAATTACGACGGCAATGTGGTCCGTGTCGGGATGGGTTTTGATCCGGTGCGTTAATTCGTAGCCGTCCATGCCGGGCATCATCACATCCGACACCACAATGTCGGGCAGTTCGCTCTTGGTCAGCTGCCAGCCTGTTTCCCCGTCTTCCGCCTGCAAAATCCGGTAGGCAGTGGAAAGCGAACTGACCAGAAAATGCCTCAAATCGGCATTGTTTTCGACAATCAGCAGCAGGGGCATCTGCCAATCATTATGGGGCTGATGGTCCACCAACCCGGCAGCAGGCAGCGGAGTGATCATCACTGGCGCTTTAGGGGACAACATGACGGTAGGCGCTCCGGGGTCAGCCGATGTGGGCTGAACTGGCAGCGTTACCGTAAACGTACTGCCCACGCCTGGCTGACTGTCGACCTGGATGCTCCCACCAAGCAGCGAGACTAAATCATTCACCAGCGCCAGCCCAATGCCCGTGCCTTCGTAGGAGCGGGTGTGGGAGGTGTCTGCCTGGTAGAACCGGTCAAAAATACGGGGCAGGTCCTCGGGCGTAATACCGATCCCTGAATCGAGAATCTGAATACGTACCCAGGAAACATCGGTAGCCACCAGAGCCGGGCTTATACTAAGCGTTACGGCTACGCTTCCACCACTGCCCGTAAATTTTAGGGCGTTCGACAACAGATTCACCAGGATTTTATCCCATTTATCGGCGTCGAACAGGTATTCCTCAGCCGGGCCGTCGACCGAATACGTCAGACTAATCTCTTTTTGGTCGGCCAGCGGCCGGAACGACTCCAGCAGGTGGCCAACGAATTGGGTTACTGAGCCCCGCATGGGCAAGATAACCATGTGATGGGCTTCGAGC
>DATHAW010000494.1:0-4004 GCA_035296465.1 Spirosoma sp. | reverse complement strand
CATAAGCAGGTAAACCAGCAGAGCGGCAAACACAATACCGAGGCCCAGCCGACTGAAGGCACTTTCCATGCTCTCAACCTGCCCGCGTATTGAAAGCGTGTTGCCAGGTTTAAGCCGGGTTCTATACTCGGCGGCTAATGTTTCCAGTCCTTTTGCAACTGAACCCAGATCAGTTTTCTCGACGGATGCGTATACGTCATACGTTGGCTGGGTGTTCACCCGGTTGATGATCACCGGAGAGGTCGTGCGCTTTACCGTCGTCATGTTGCTAAGCAACTGGGGCGTCACTTGCCCTGACACAACGGGCGTCCGAAGTAGCTTTTCATACGAATCCAGCTTATAGGGCGGGGTTTGCACGGCAATCAGGTAAGGGAAACCCGTTACCGGATCGGGCCAGAAGTTAGGCCTCGTTTGTCCTGTGCCACTCAGTGAGATGTTCATATTCGTCGCTACCCGCTGTTCTGTCAGGCCAAACTGGGCCGCCCGTTCACGGTCAACGTCGAGGAACAGTTCAGGCGCGTCGAGCACCTGGTGCAGGTGAACATCTACCGCACCGGGAATTTGAGCAATCTTATCGCGAAGTTCGCGGGCAACGGTAAGGTTGTTGGCCCGGTCGAAGCCGGACACCTGCACATCGATGGCCGACGTCAGGCCGAAGTTCAGAATCTGGCTAACAATGTCTGCCGGCAGGAAGAAGTACGTTACGTCGGGCATCTCCTCACGTAGTCGCGCCCGCAGTTCACGGATGTAGTCGTCGGTTGGTTGTGAGCGTTCGTCACTGAGTGAGATCAGCAATTCGGCGTCGGCCGCGCCAAGGGACGAATTATCGGTAAAAATAAAGTTATATCGCTCCGACGTGAGGCCAATGTTGCTGATAATTGAGCCAACTTCATCTTCAGGGATCACATTACGTATGATCTCGGCGGTTTGGGCGGTCACTTGCTCGGTGGCTTCGAGTCGCGTACCGGCTGGTGCCCGCAAGTGCAGCTTAATCTGCCCCGCATCGACGCGTGGAAAGAAGTCGCGCCCGACAAACGGCACTAAAACGACCGTAAACGCGACAACAGCGACAAAAACAGCCAGCACCGTTCGGCGATTGGTGAGCACCCATGTCAGCGCACCGATGTAGCGCTCCTGAAATCGGTCGAAGCCCCGGTTAAAGCGATTATAAACACGGGCAAAAGCGTTTGGCTTCTTCGATGTTGCATCATCCGACGACTGGTGTGCCCCTTCACCTTTAAGCATCAGATCAGCTAAGGCAGGCACCAGCGTCCGCGACAGTACGTAAGAAGCCAGCATGGCAAATACAACGGCCTCAGCTAACGGCGCGAAAAGAAACCGGGCGGGTCCTTCGAGGAATAGTACCGATGTAAAAACAATACAGATTGTCAGGGTCGATACTAAGGTCGGCGTAGCAATTTGCTGTGCTCCTTCCAGAATAGCCTGCCGTAGTGGCAAGCCTAATTCTTCATTGCGGTGAATGTTTTCGATGGTTACCGTTGCATCGTCAACTAAGATACCGATAGCCAAAGCCAGTCCGCCGAGCGTCTGAATATTTAGGGTCTCGCCGAGCAGGTACAGCGCAATAAGCGACGACAAAATCGACAAGGGGATAGAAACTGCAACGATGAACGTACTGCGCCAGCTACCCAGAAACAGGAGAATCATGGCTGCCGTGAGCAGGCCCGCAATCAGTCCTTCAATTAAAACACCCTTAATAGACGCCCGTACGAATATGGATTGATCGAAAAGTTCCTGAATTTTGAGGTTCGACGGGGCAGAAGCTCGAACGGTGGGCAGTATCTGATTGCGGATTTTATCCACAATCTCCGTTGTCGACGCGTTTCCCGTCTTCACAATGCTCATCAGCACGCCTTTGCTGCCGTCCTGCTTCACAATATTGGCCTGCACAGCGGCTCCATCATGGACGTTGGCCACGTCCCGCATGTGAACGGTTGTGCCACCAACAACTTTAATCGGTATGTCATTGAGCGATGAAATAACGTCGGGTTTGGAATTTAGGCGAACGTTATATTCCCGATCAGCGACCCGCAGTGAACCCGTTGGCAAGGTTAAATTTTGCGCCGACACCGCTGCGACCACTTCTTCGGGCGTTACGTTGTAGGCTACCAATTGATCTGGTTCAAGGTCGACTGCTATCTGACGCGTTTTACCCCCAAATGCCTGCGACAAACGGCTGCCCGGCACGGTCGATATCTGCGGCCGAACGCGGGTTTGCGCATAATCCGTAATCTGCGGCTCTGTTAGGCTGTCGGACGACAGACCCAATTGCAGCACCGGAACATCAGTGGCATTGTACCGAACAATCAGGGGTGGCTGCGTGCCCGGCGGCATTCGGATCAGAATCGTCTGCGAAATAGCCGTAACCTGCGCAATGGCTTCTTCAATTTTTACCGTTGGCTGAAAGAAAAGTTTGATGGCAGCCGTACCGTTGTAGGTCTGCGATTCGACTCGTTGAATATCGCCAACGTTGTTAATAATTGATGTTTCGGAGAAGTTGGTAATCATCTTCTCCATTTCATTCGTCGATAGGCCATTATAGCCCCATAGCACCGAAACTACCGGGATGTTGATGCGCGGAAAAATATCCGTTGGCATCTGCGAAATGGACAGCACACCCATAATAATGATGAGCAGCGCCATAACAGCGATAGTATATTTTTTTTCTAAGGCTAAACGGACAATCCACATTGTAAATTTACCATAAGAGGGTGATTGCAGAAATTACGGGTAGGGATTTACCCAGAAGATCGGTGGCAGATGAGTAAAATTGAATAAAAACGAGAACGTAGCAATTACGTCATTTTAGTAAAAAGCCCAAGTTCAGGCAATTTACTCCATAATTGAATTAAATGCTCGTTATAAAATTGACTTATTCAAAGAATTAATTATCGGTTCTTTTAAGTGAATTTGAATAATTGCCAATCCGGTAGTTGGAATAACCTTATCAAAAGCAGGATAAATGTAGTTACGTACATGGTCAATAACATCGCTTATTGATGGCAAATCGTTGTAATTTTGCTCTTCAACAAATCAGCTTCACAATGCCAAAGGCACAAATGAATACCGATAAGGGCACTTTGCTTATTGAGTTTTATGAGAAAGATGCACCTAAGGCGGTCAATAATTTTATCACACTGGCGAAAAAAGGATTTTACGACGGCGTCAAATTTCACCGCGTTATTCCAAATTTCATGATTCAGGGGGGCGACCCAACTGGTACGGGTGCGGGTGGTCCGGGCTACACCATTGACTGCGAACTAACCGGTGATAATCAATATCATGACCGTGGAGTGCTGTCTATGGCACACCGGGGCCGTAACACAGGCGGTTCACAATTTTTTATCTGCCACAACCGTCAAAACACGGCACACCTAGACCGTGTCCATACTGTTTTTGGTAAAGTTGTCGACGGTCTGGACGTAATTGATCAGATTCAGCAGGGCGATAAAATTAACAGCATTACGGTGCTCGAAGAAGAACAGGCGTAAATCATAGTTGCCGCTGTTGCCTCTCGGTCGAGTCAGGCGTAAGCAAGAAAGCGGGTCGACTTTACATAAGTCGACCCGCTTTCTTGCTTTAATTGTCTATGTATAAGAAGGCGTTTTACGCGAAATAAGGCCACTTATACCGAGCAGCACGGCACCAATAGCTCCCGCTCCAGCTGCTATCTGGATGGCACCGTACCCCGTTTGCTCCACAGCAATGGCTACATAAGCCCAGGCAAACACCAGAATATACGCGATGCTCCGATACCGGTTAAATAACCATGCACCAATAACCAAACCAACAATCAGGATGGCAATGGCCCATGTTTGTTCGCTTAGGTTCAGCAAACTAAACTTTGTAGCAGTCAGGTAAACGGCAATATTCAAAATGGTAGCTACCGTGAGCCAGCCAAAGTAGATGGAGAAGGGTATACGGGCGAGCCACGTTTCAGCTGTCGAAGCGGGTGCCTCAGGCAACGTAGCGTCCAGGTCAGG
>DATHAW010000493.1:0-3152 GCA_035296465.1 Spirosoma sp. | reverse complement strand
AGTGCCGGCGCAGTCGTTTCGCCGAGTACCCTGATTGCCCGGCTGCAGCAGATCACCTCGCTCAAACTCGATTTCTCCATTCCCGAAAAATACGGCCAGGCCGTACGCAGCGGCAGCACCATTTCATTCATAACGGATGGGGCTGCCAGTCCGAGCCAGGGCGTTGTATATGCTGTAGAGCCAGGAGTAGAAGAGCAGACCCGTAACCTGCGCATCCGGGCCAAAATCAATAACAAGACGGCCAAGTTCAGGCCTGGTACGTTTGCCCGCGTTACGCTAACAATCCAGAACGAGCAGAGTTTAGTGGTGCCTACGCAGGCTGTTATTCCGCAGACACGCACGAATCAGGTTATCCTGGTAAAGAATGGAAAAGCCGTCTTCAGAGACGTAAAAGTCGGCCTTCGTACGTCCGGCTCGATCCAGATCCTGTCGGGGGTTCAGGTGGGTGATACCGTAGCAACAACAGGATTGTTGTTCCTCAAACCCGATGTGCCGGTAAAAGTAGGACGGGTCATTACGCTGCCGGGCAATGGACCCAAAGTAGCCGCTAACTAATTAGTCACAGCGGGATACGGTAACAGAGTACCGGCTGATACGCCACCCTATTACCGTATCCCGCTGTGATTGTGCAATACCAAAACAAGACAACGCAACAACATGAGCCTACCCGAACTAAGTCTCAACCGACCCGTTTTTGCTATCGTGATGTCAATCGTCATCGTGCTTTTCGGGGTCATTGGTTTCTCCTTCCTCGGCGTTCGTGAATACCCGGCCATCGACCCGCCCGTCATTTCGGTACGCACTAATTACACCGGCGCTAACCCCGAAATCATCGAGTCGCAGATTACGGAACCCATCGAGAAATCGCTTAACAGCATCGAGGGCATTCGGACAATCTCGTCGAATAGTTCACTGGGAGCCAGCACGATCACCGTTGAGTTTAACCTCGATGCCAACTTAGAACAGGCGGCCAACGACGTGCGCGATAAGGTGGCCCAGGCCCAGCGGCAATTGCCGCAGGACATTGACTCGCCCCCGGTTGTTACGAAAGCCGACGCCAATTCGGACCCGATTATATTCATGAACATTCAAAGCACGACCCGCAACCCGACTCAACTGTCGGATTATGCCGAGAACGTGCTTCAGGAACGGGTACAAACGATTCCGGGCGTTAGTCAGGTCCAGATTTACGGGCTGAAGCGCCAGGCCATGCGGCTCTGGATCGATCCCATTAAACTAACCGCTTACCGCCTGACGGCCCAGGACATTCAGGCGGCTTTAAATGCCCAGAACGTGGAATTGCCGGGCGGGAAAGTGTATGGCAACAACACAGAACTGACCGTCAAAGCCGTCGGGAGGCTAACCACCGAAGCCGATTTTAACAACCTGATTCTCCGGCAGACCGATAACCAGATTGTCCGCTTTAAAGATGTGGGCTACGCGACAATCGGGGCTGAAAACGAAGAAACGATTTCCAAACAGAACGGTGTAGTGGGCGTATCAATGGCCCTGATTCCGCAACCAGGGGCTAACTACGTGAGCATTGCCGATGAGTTTTACAAACGATTTGGCCAACTTAAAAAGGACTTACCCGACGATATCATCGTTTATGTCGGCGTTGACCGTACGACGTTCATTCGGCGCGCCATTGAAGAAGTGGGCGAAACGCTCATTATCTCGTTTGTGCTGGTCGTGCTGGTTATTTACTTATTCTTCCGCAACTGGCTGATTGCCTTCCGGCCGCTGATCGACATTCCGGTGTCGCTGATCGGTGCATTTTTTATTATGTACGTTGCCGACTTCAGTATTAACGTACTGACGCTGCTGGCTATCGTGCTGGCGACGGGTCTGGTCGTTGACGACGGTATTGTGGTGACAGAGAATATCTTTAAGAAAGTGGAAGCGGGCATGGAGCCGAACCGGGCAGCCCGCGAAGGCTCCAATGAGATTTTCTTTGCGGTCATATCCACCAGCGTTACGCTGGCGGTCGTTTTTCTACCGATTATTTTTCTGGAAGGATTCGTGGGACGCCTGTTCCGCGAGTTTGGCATTGTGGTGGCCGGTGCCGTTCTGATTTCGGCCTTCGTTTCGCTGACGCTAACGCCCGTACTCAGTGTGAAGCTAACCAGCAAAGACCCCCACAAAAAATCGTGGTTTTATCAGAAAACTGAACCCTTCTTCCAGTGGCTCGACAGCTCATACCGGTCGGGTCTGACGGCCTTCATGGCCCGGCGGGGATGGGCGTTCGTCATGATCGGCGCTTGCTTGGTACTTATTTTCGGACTGGGATCGCTGCTCAAATCAGAACTGGCTCCCCTCGAAGACCGGGGCCGAAGCCGCATTTCTATCACCTCGCCCGAGGGCACCAGCTACGAAGCGCAGGCCGCTGTGACCGACCGGGTCATGCAGTTTGTGATGGATTCAATCCCGGAGAATAAACTCGCCTTCAGCGTGGTAGCGCCCGGCTTTACGGGGTCGGGGTCGGTCAACTCCTCATTCGTGATGGTGAATATGGTGGATGCGTCGGAGCGGAAACGTTCGCAGCAGGAGGTTGTGGATTACCTGACCAAAAACCTCCGCAAGTTTAGCGAAGCCCGCATGTTTCCCAATCAGGACCAGACCATTCAGGTGGGCCGAGGGGGTGGGCAACCAGTTCAGTTTGTGATTCAGAACCTGAATTTCGAGAAACTGCGGGAGAAACTGCCCGTTTTCTTAGACGAAGCGCAGAAGGACCCGACCTTCGTGAACCCCGACACAGACCTGAAATTTAACAAACCTGAGCTGAACATAACCATCGACCGGGAGAAAGCCACCAACCTCGGTATTTCGGTGCAGGATGTGGCCCAAACGCTCCAGTTAGCCCTGAGCAACCGGCGGCTGGCGTACTTTCTCACGAATGGCAAACAATATCAGGTAATAGGGCAGGTAGACCGGGGCGACCGCGACGAACCGTTTGATCTAGCGTCGTTTTACGTTCGGTCGAACCAGGGTCAGCTGATTCAGCTAGATAATTTAGTTAAGTTTCAGGAAGTCAGTAGCCCTCCGCAGGTGTTTCACTTCAACCGTTTCAAATCGGCGACGATATCGGCCAATCTGGCCCCCGGCAAGACCGTTGGTGACGGTGTTGACGCTATGCGGGCCATTGCCGCCCG
>DATHAW010000492.1:0-5420 GCA_035296465.1 Spirosoma sp. | reverse complement strand
CTGTCCTGATTCCCGAAGAACCTCCTACAAACCGGCCGTTCCAGCCGGTGACCAACGCCCTCCCGACACCTTGCCCAACCGGAGTTGAAGTTCCCCTGGTGCTGGTGGTGGAAGATCACGACGATTTGAGAAGTTACCTGGCGGGTTGCCTCAGCCTGCATTACCGGGTGTTGACGGCCACGAACGGGCGCGAGGGACTGGCGCAGGCACAAACCGAAATTCCCGACCTGATTGTGAGCGATTGGCTCATGCCCGATATGGACGGCGTGCAGTTGTGCCAGACACTGAAAACCGATGAACGTACCAGCCACGTACCGCTGATATTGCTTACCTCCCGCTCCAGCAACGAAAGCAAAGTGGAAGGCCTCGACGCGGGAGCCGACGATTACGTGACCAAGCCATTTAACCTCGACGTACTACTGAGCCGGGTCAGAAACCTGATTCAGAGCCGCCGGGTACTTCATGCTACCTACCACCGACGATTCCTCCTCAAAACCACTGAATTCCCTGCTGAATCGGCAGAGGACGTGTTTTTGCGGAAAGTAATGGCCCTGATTGAAACGCACCTCGCCGACCCGGACTTGAACATGCAACTCCTCGAACGTGCTTTGGCCCTGAGCAACACACAGCTTTATCGGAAACTGAAAGCGCTGACCGGTAAAGGCGGAAACGAACTTATCCGTAGCGTACGGCTGCAACGGGCCGCTCAACTCCTGCGGGCAGGCGGGCGACAGGTAGCCGAAGTTGCCTACGCGGTAGGTTTCAATGACCCTAATTACTTTATCCGGGCGTTTGGTAAGGAGTTTGGTCAATCGCCGGGTGAGTGGGCACAGAAGGGGGTTGGCGTGTAGTTCCCTGCCTTATCAGGTGGTTAGCTCCGGTTTTTTCGAGATTGGCCATCTGTTTCAATTGATCTCACTTCCAGCTTATTCCCGTCGCATTTTCCACTGAAAAATGACCTTCCTTCGCTGAACGGATGAGCTGGCCGTGAATTTTCAATCCCTCAAACCGCACGTTTTCCACCCGATGCCTAGCATCATAACCATACAAAATCGAATATGGAAACTGCCCATCCGTTACAGCGATATTGCGGAAAGTAACACTACGAATCTGGCCCCGGTTGCTGCCGTGGGTAGCTTCCTGACCGGGCGGTAAGCGCAACACCCCATCCCACGCGCCGGGCATATACTGCCGGGTGCGTTCGGCCTGAGTAGCGGGCCGGTCAGTACTGTATTGCGACCAGAAAATGGCCAGGTCAATCAGCTTATGGGGCGCATCTTCGACACGAATATTGTCGTACAGGATGTTTTCGACAATGGCTTCATCGCCATTGTGAATGCTTAGGGCCGCCCCCCGCTCTACGTGAATCAGATCGCAGTCGCGAAAGGTGATCGTGTTGACGGTTTTGCAGCGTAGTTCAAACCCGATCTCGAGGGCATTGCCCCAGGGCATATTCCAGATCACGCAGCGTTCAACTAAAATATCAGTCACGTCGCGGCCTTTGCCCGGCTGGCTGTAGTACGTTTCGGGGTCGATACTGAAACTCTTTACCACGATATTGTCGTCGTTATTTCGCAAAAAGCAATCGCGGATACGGACGTGCGATGTACCCACCAAATCAATTCCGTCGGAGCCATTGCGCCAGCATACCTGCTGATGGTGGCGGATGGTAACGTTGTCGCAGTCGAGCAAAACGATGGTCCAGCCAGGGCTGTTCACGATAGTAATACCTTCAATATCAATTGTCTGGCATCGCCAGAGTCGCACCAATCGACCATTATCAAGCCGACTGGCGTCCAGAATTCCCCGGCCCCGGATGCTTATGTTCTGAGCATCGGTAGCTTCAATTGTGCCGCGCACAATAGCTCCTCCGGCAATGTAGAGCGTTTCGTTGCTTTTGAGCGTCAGCGTACCCACATCATAAATTTTGCCCGGCGCGAAATACCGCACATTGGGCGCATCGGGTTTTGGTGCGTTCTTCTCCAGCGGAGCGGCAAAAATGTAGAGTGGCCGCGAATGTTCCCCATTGCGTTCGATGGAGAACTGCCCTGGTTTGGTAAGCCGAAACGTGATTTTAGTAGGCGTGACCGACACGGGAATACCCATATTTTTTGGGCGAATGTCTACCCACCGCAGGTCATGTGTTGAGGTGATTTCGACCGTAATGGCTCCCTCAAAGCTGAAATTGGCCATTGCCGACACCGCATTGTCATACACAAACACGGCCTGGCCATTGACGGAAACGAGGAAATCAGCCGCTCGTCGTGCCGAATCGGGAGCCGGATAGGTAATGAGTTGCTGGGCAACCAGTTGAGCTGAAACCAGAACAAGAACGATAAGCAGAGAAAGACGTTTAGTCATGGCGGTTTACTAAAACAGGATAGGAAAACTAATCACCCCGATTTGCCAGCTTTTTGCCGGAAGCCAGAAACGGCATTGAGGGGGCTGGCTGTACACCCGACTCCTGGCCCGGCTGTCCCTTCCATTGCCAGACTTGCAACGGACCACTATTACTGGCCACCAGCAACCAGACAATTTCCGTAGACCGGCGTAGCGCGGCCACCGATTTAACGTCGCCATCCATGTTCAGCCCCCCATTCGGAACGGTTTGGAATGAGGTTTTACGGTCCGCTTTCCCGACCCCAGCCAGCAATAAACCCTTGCCCGCGTCGAGTTGGCCGCTGATGGTCTCCGTTGCGTAAAAGTTACCAGCCAGCAGCAAATCGAGGTTTCCGTCGCCCGTGAAATCATTGGTTATCAGTCCGGTTATTGGCGACATCTGGGCTTCAATTGGCAGAGGCCGAACGGCGAAGGTAAAGTTGCCTCGGTTTTCGACGTAGCAACTCGCCAGTTGCCGGGCCTCGCGCACAAAAGCTCCTTTTCGTTCTGCCTCCGTAAATAACTCCTCGAAGGAATGGCTGGCATAATCGTGGTAAGTTGGGAAGCGCTTTCTGACTGAAGGAATCTGGGCCATCAGTACGTCGCGCTGGGCAACGGGTACGTGCTGATGGTTCAGGTAAAACGTCAGGATGGGGTCGAGTCGCCCGTTATGGTCGAAATCGTCGGCAAAAACCCGTACCGGCTCCGAGGCCGAAGCCCGGAATTTGCTGTTCAGGCCCAGATTACCGGCCACGTAATCAATATCGCCATCGCCATCAAAATCACCCGAAACCAGCGAACACCACCAGCCCGTTTCGTTAGATAACCCATTGGTTTGCAGTTGCTTTAGCCGTCCGCCCATATTCCTGAATAAAATGGGGGCCATCCACTCGCCCACCAGCATCAGGTCCGGTTTATGATCGCTGTCAGCATCGGTCCAGAGCGCGGCTGTCACCATGCCCACGTGCCGAAGACCGGGCGCCAGTTGGTCGGTGATGTCGGAGAAAAGGCCCCTTCCCTCATTCCTGAACAGATAGCTATCTGCCGGTTTGGGATACTGCCCCGGTATTACCCGCCCCCCCCGAAAAATATCGAAATCGCCATCACCGTCGAAATCAGCGACGGTTACTGCCGCTCCGCTCGACCGGGTTGGTGGTAATGCACCGGGGGCTGGCTGAAAGTTACCCTTCCCATCATTGATATACAGCCGATCCTGATAGGCTTCTGACAAGCCTTCTTCGTGGCTGCCCCCACTAACCACATACAGATCAGAATCCGTGTCGCCATCGGCATCGAAAAAGACTGCGCCCATGGCCTCATAGCCATCGCTGCCGGGCAGCGTTTTCGTAGAAAAATCGCCCGGGCCGGGTTTCTGTATGTAGATGCTGGATGGATGACCGAAGTCCGCTCCCACAAAAAAATCATCCCGCTTATCGCCGTTTACGTCGCCCACCGCCAGATACGGGCCATTTTGCGAATATTGATGCGGCAAAAGAGGGGTCCGATTAAAGTCAACAAACGGGTTTTCAACGTGCCGAATATCCAGTCCGGTTTGGTCAGGCGTCAGTTCCGTAAACAAGGATTCTCTGGTTGCTGGCTCTTCAGGTGTCCAGTCTCCCGCGGGTCTATACGCTACCGTCAGCATTTGGTTAGCCGTACCCGGCCCTATCACTTGTTTTTTGTTATTGGGATAGCGAATTACCAGCGAATCGTAGGCGTTGCTGGCACCCAGACCGAAATGAAGTACGTTTTCAACCGTCGAAACAAAGCCCCGCACGGGCGAAAGTTCAAGCATTTGATGTTGACCGCCTGCGTAAAGCCAAACTTTGGTGCCAATAGTAACGGGCAAACCGGGCGTGGGCGCAATGACCAACCGAAGCCAGTTAGGGTGATTTTCGCGTTGATTCAGGCGGTTTTCCAACACAAAACTCTCACTGTCAATATTGTTGGTGACCAAGTCCAAGTCACCATCGTTGTCGAGATCGGCATAGGCTGCACCATTGGCAAAGCCAGTCTGGTTCAACCCCCAGCTTTCGGATACGTCTTCAAAGGTCAGCGCGGTTTCGGGGCTGGCACCCCGGTTTCGGTAGGCATACTTCGGAACCTTTACGTCGGGCAAGCGATAGAGTTCGTCTTTCGTCTGCCTGAACTGGGCTTCGGGCGTACCAAACGAAGCCCGTTCGCGGTTGACCACGATGAAATCGAGATTGGTTACGTCGCGCCGGTAACCGTTGGTAATGTAAAGATCTTTCCAGCCATCGTTGTCGAAGTCGGCGAGCAGCGGTGCCCAGCTCCAGTCGGTTTTTTCGATTCCTGCCAACTGTCCAATTTCGGAAAAATGGCCGTTCCCCCGGTTTAACTGCAGGGTGTTTCGCATGAATTGTGGTTGGTAGCCCAACTGTTTTTCCAACTGAAACCGGTTGAAGTTAGACCCTGAAAGCATCATTTTCTGCCGATAATTGTCGGCGGGGAGCATATCCAGCACCACAATATCAGGCAGAGCATCGTTGTTGATGTCAGCAATATCCACGCCCATGCCGTTGTGCGTCTGATGTTTCAGTAGGTGAGCCGCCTGATTGACGAAGCCCGGATTTGCAGCATGCGGCTGGTTCATCCAAACCAGGTCGTTTGACAAAAAGTCGTTGGCGCAATAGACATCCGGCCACCCATTGGCGTCTAAATCGCTTACACACAGGCCCAGTCCATATCCCTCCGTTAAGATTCCTGCCTGGCGGGAAACGTTTTTAAAATGTCCTCCCTCATTCCGATACAGTCGATCCGTACCTGGTGCTTCTCCGTTCAGGTGTTTGGGACGCAGGTTGTTACGACTGGTGGTTTCGAGCGCGTTGGTGAGCAAATAGCAATCCAGGTCTCCGTCGCGGTCGTAGTCGAAAAACGCGGCCTGCGTACTGTATCCTGTATCGTTCAGCCCGTATTCTGCCGACCGTTCGGTAAAGGTTGGCACCGCACCGGCGGTCAGAGAGTCGGGCGAGAGACCGTTGTTGATGAACAGCTTATTGGCTTGTTGCACGGTTTTGGCG
>DATHAW010000491.1:0-11015 GCA_035296465.1 Spirosoma sp. | reverse complement strand
GGTATCGGACTCGCCCATACCGATGATGCCGCCCGAACACACCGAGATACCGGCTTTGCGGGCGTGTCCGAGCGTATCCAGCCGGTCGTCGTAGGTGCGGGTACTGATGATGTCTCCATAAAATTCCTCACTCGTGTCGAGGTTGTGGTTATAGGCATACAGGCCGGCGTCTTTGAGTTTCTGCGCCTGGCTTTCAGTCAACATACCAAGCGTACAGCATACCTCCAGACCCATTTCATTCACGCCCTGCACCATGTCGAGCACCTTGTCGAAGTCGCGGTTGTCGCGCACTTCGCGCCAGGCAGCGCCCATGCAAAAGCGGGTACTGCCGCCCTCTTTGGCCTGTTGCGCAGCCGTCAGCACCTCGTCTACCTCCATTAATTTATGCACCGTTACGGCGGTGTGGTAGCGGGCAGCCTGCGGGCAGTAGGCACAATCTTCGGGGCAGCCCCCCGTCTTGACCGACAGCAGCGTACAGACCTGCACTTCCTGCGGGTCGTGGTGCTGGCGGTGCACCGTAGCGGCCCGGTACACCAGGTCAAGCACGGGCGAGTTGTATATGTCGGCGATTTCAGCGCGGGTCCAGTCGGTACGGAGCATGAACGGAGGAGTTATTAGGTCTGATTTATATTTTTGGAATCGTTAGTCATTTCATGATTCAACCTCATCGAATGACTTAACAAGCAGCTTGGTTTGCCAAAAATCGTAAATCAAACCTCGTAAATCAAACCTCATTTCATCCCGAACAATAAGCGCGTTACGCTGAACGGCCGAATCCCTGCTACGTAGATCACTACGCAAATCACTAAGGACGAAAGGCTTACTACCAAGAAACCCGCATAAACCCCTAAACTGGTTCTGGTTAGAACGTAATAGCCAATCAGCACAATAACGGTCTGATGCAGGATATAGAACGGGTAAACGGCTTCGTTGAGGTGTTTCAAAATGGGTTTATCCACATTCAGGTATCGATAGCCGTAGCCGATTGTCATCAGCACCGAAAACCACGTCAGGCAGTCGCTGTTGATGCTGTAGACTACGTCGAGCCAGGGCGTATCGTCGATGAGATGTTGACCCCAGATCGCTCGCAAACCGTACAGAATCAGGGTGCAGATAAGGGTGCCTGCTAAGAAAATACGTCGCTGATCGGTGAGGGCTTGCCAGAACGGACGCCGGCTGACCAGGACGTACCCGAACCAGAACAAGAGCAGATTTTTGACGAAATAAGCCCAGTCGTCGGTTAGCCCGTGGGTTTCTTCGGGGAAGTAAGGTTTGAGCACCACCTGACTCAGGATAAGGATCGACAACAGGCTGACGGCTCCGCCGGGCCGGGCAATCAGTCGGCCAACTTGATCTGTGAACCGCTGACCCGCATCGCGTTGAAGCCACCGAAAGAGGGGAATGCTCAGCAGGGAATAGAAAAACAGATAGCAAATAAACCACAGATGATGCCAACTGAAGGCCCCGCCCGTGCCACCGTCGTGGTACGGCTCAAACCCAAATACGTTGGGGTAAAACGCCGGGTAGCTTCCCGTGAACCGGCCCCGGAACAGCCATTCAATGTAAATTTGGGGCGGCACAATGACAAACATGCCAAACACGAGCGGCACGAACAGCCGCCGAACACGCTCCCCGGCGTAGGCCCCGAACGTGCGTTTACGCAGGGCGAAAAACGTGCCGGCCCCGGAAATAAAAAATAGCAGCGGCATTCGCCAGCGGTGGAGCCAGCGCATGACTTCTTCCATTGGCCCACTGTGCTCCGTGCTTTTAATATGCCAGCCCCACGATACGTAGATCATACCCGTATGGTAAAAGAGCAGCGTCAGAATAGCAATAACGCGCAGCCAGTCGAGGTCATGGCGACGCGTAGCAGGCCTGTTTTGCTCCCCGGCTGGGTTAGAAGCGGATTGTGTACGAGAAACCATCTTTTTATAAGCGTTACGTTCGATGGCCCAAATTTGCGCCCAGCAGGGGCTACAGACACTATTTCCCTACCGTCCAGCAGTTCATACCGACCGGGACGAAGTGGCAGCCAGGCGAAACTGCGCCGGAGTCTGGCTGGTTAGCCGCTTAAAAGCCGTATGGAAAGCGGATGGCGAATTGTAGCCGACCCGCTCGGCAATCTCATCAATTTTTAAATGGGCCATCGCCGAATCCTGTAACAGTGATTGTGCCTCGCGGATGCGGTAGGCAGCCAGCAGATCAAAAAAACGCTGGTCGAGCCGATCATTCAGCAATTGCGATAGATGATGGGGTGTAGTCTGCAACCGGCGGGCCAGTTTAGGCAGCGACAAGTCGCTTTCCAGATACGGCTTTTCTTCATCCATGAGCCGGGTGAGCTTCTGCAGAAGGGCCTCTTCGACTTCCTCCGACAGCGACGATTTTTCGTATTTCTTTTTCGGCTCAACGTGTACCTGGGCCGTTGATTGAGGCTGTCCAACCAACAGAGTGGCTACTTCATCACTGAAGAATGAGGAACCACGCATGACCAGAAAACTCGTTGCGTAGATTGTCACGGCGATGTACGTAGCCAGGAGGTAGTCCCCGAGGTCTTCATAAAACTGCGGCTTTATGGTAACGATCAGTATGGGGACCAGCGCAAAAAACCAGCTTAACAGACGTAACGTGTTTTGATTAGCGGACAACCCAAACCCGGCATCCTGGCGGCCGGCGCCCCTGCGGCCAGCGCTCCGGATGGTAAACAGGGCCAGCACGGCATAGACCACGCAGCTAATTAGGGTCAATTCGTTAACATAGGGACGCAGACCCGTAAAATCGTCGGGCCAATACGACCCAGCCGGAAGGACCGGCAACTCCGGATGCAGCGAGTCAATGTAGGCGTTATACTTCCAGGTAAGGGGTTGATAAAGCCACGTAGCCGCGTTGACGACCCAAATGGCAAACGGCAATAAATGCCAGCCCCACCGACTGGGCAACCGGTGTCTGACGCGACTGAACACAAAAAAGTAAAATAACGGACCAAGAACAAAATTGAACGGTTCCGCAAAATCCACTAACCACAACACCCGAAACATGTAGTTGCTGTAGTTGAGGAATATCTCGGCACTGATAGCAGCCAGCGCCAGCAGGAACCAGCCCAGACACCGGTTTGCCAGCGATCGTCCCCGTGATCCGCTCAGAAAGAACCCGCCCAGAAACAACCCCTGAGCCACCCCCAGCAGAATGACTAAGGCGAACATGTCGGCATGTAGAGGAAGCGTCTGCATCAGAACCGGTTATTTCTTCCGGCAAGGTACTAAAAACACGATAGCGGATTGGATATAGGACGAGCTAATTGTCGACTAAACCAGTCCTCTGACTTGAATGTGTATTACGTTATTTCCTGGCTAAGCCGACCATTTTGCGTGAAATAAAAAGGTGAAAAACTGGAATCCGTAGTGAATACGCGCCTACCTTTCCATTAATTAAACATCTGCCCGTTCAACATAAAATAAGGGTTTTTATGCACTTATCAAATTTAAATTATAATATTTGCCTAAAATCAGTAATAAATACGGCTAAATGCCCCATATACCTTTATAATTTATGGTAAGACTACTTTATATTTGCTGAACGTATCGAAACAAATCGTCAATCTGATTCAATCCACCTTAACAACCATGGCAAAGTCGAAATTAGAGTACATCTGGCTCGATGGCTATAAGCCAACCCAAAGCCTGCGTTCAAAAACGAAAATCGAAGCTGATTTCTCCGGCAGCCTCGAAGATTGTCCGATGTGGTCGTTTGACGGTTCGTCAACCGAGCAGGCGCCGGGTGGTGCCTCGGACTGTTTGCTGAAGCCCGTGTTCATTTGTCCTGACCCCCAGCGCAAAAACGGCTTCCTGGTCATGTGCGAAGTGATGAATGCCGACGGCACGCCCCATCCCACCAACGGCCGCGCCACGATTGAAGATGACGATAACGATTTCTGGTTTGGTTTTGAGCAGGAGTACTTTCTGTGGGACCCCGAAACAAACAAACCCCTGGGCTTTGCCGCCGACAGCGATCCGGCTCCGCAGGGGCCCTACTACTGCTCGGTTGGCGCAAAGAATGCCTTTGGCCGCAACATCATTGAAGAACACCTGGACGTATGTCTGGAAGCCGGACTGAACGTGGAAGGAATCAACGCGGAGGTAGCCCCCGGCCAGTGGGAGTTCCAAATTTTTGCTAAGGGTGCTCAGCAGGCCGGCGACCAGATTTGGGTTGCCCGCTACCTGCTGGAGCGCATCGGCGAGTCCTATGACGTAGCCATTAACTGGCACTGCAAGCCGCTGGGTACCGATGCCGACTGGAATGGCTCGGGTATGCACGCCAACTTCTCAAACTCGCTCCTGCGCACGGCAGGCAACAAAGCTACGTACGACACCATTTGCCAGGCCTTTGCACCTGCCGATGTCGTTAAAGCGCATATTGACGTTTACGGGGCCGACAACCACCTGCGCCTGACGGGCAAACACGAAACCCAGTCCATCGACCAGTTCTCCTACGGTATTTCGGACCGGGGGGCGTCGATCCGTATCCCCATTGCTACGGTGGAACGCGGCTGGAACGGCTGGCTCGAAGACCGTCGGCCCAACTCGGCGGCCGATCCGTACAAGGTAGCAGCCGCCATCATCAAAACCGTGAAAACGGTGAGTGTGCTGGAAACGGCGTAACGTAACGACGTATTCTATAAAAGCCCGACCGCATAAGTGGCCGGGCTTTTTTGTGCCGTGTAGACTCAGATACAGTTTGGGAGGTGTGATTAGAAATTGTAGCGGGCACCAAGCTGCACCTGAAACGGGTCGCCGGAGGGGTTCACGATACCGGCCGTGTTTACCCGGTAGACAAACCGCTGATTGGCCCGGTCGAAGGGAGCCACGGCGGGCGTAGTGCCCGACGCCGGAATACCCAGGCCATACAGGGCCTGCGTGCCCAGCGACCGGTTGACGCCCCGATTTCTGTTCAGCAGGTTGGAGAAGTTAAAGACATCGGCCGACAGTTCGATGTTGTGGTTTCTGACGATGCGGAACCGCTTGCTGGCCCGGATATCGATCACCCCGAAGAAACCGTTGATGCCCCCGTTGCGCTCGGCAATTTGCCCCGAATACCGGTTGATATAGTCTTTAATGCTTGGGCTGGCATTCGGGTTGTCGATGATGGCCTGTAGACCCGTGCGAATATTGGTGGGTACGCTCTCGCTGTTGCGGTCGAAAATAAAGGCTAAATCGTTCTGCCCCGCCACAAAGTCGGCGTTGCTGTTGGCACCCGATAGCAGGGTGTATCGGGTACCACCCAGCCCCGAATACCGAACGCCTACCGTAATGCCCAGGAACGTGGGAAGCGTACCGTACACCACGACTTTATGCCGGAAATGGTTGTCCGAATACGTAATGCGGCTCAGGTTGCGGGGGTCATCTTTCACGGTTTGTACTAGCGTGGCGGTATTGGCTACGTTGCCGTTGTAGGAGGTGTTGTCGCGGATGTCGCTCCAGGTATAGCTGGCCGTAATCTCACCATCGCGGAAGTAGCGATACGTACCATCAACAACCGCAGCAAACTGATTGACCCGGCCGTCGCTGGTTAGTTCCAGCACCCGGCCCACTCGTTTGCTGGCGCGGCCCTCCAGCCAGTCGCCCGCCCCGTTGGCGGGCATCGTACTCAGCGGTACGTATACACCCCGGTTGGCCTCGTTAGCTAAGCGAAAAAACGGCTCCGCCACAATGTTGCGGTCGATGTAGGTGTAGTTATTGCGGGCCAGCGACATAAAGCCCGACAGACTCACTTTCAGGCGGTCGGACAGAAAGCGCGTGTACGACAGGTTGGCTTTGTAAAGCACCGGCACACGGGCATCGGCCCCGGTCATGTTGATGGTAGGCAACTGAAACTGAGTGAGGGCCGGAATGCTGTTGTAGTCATTACGGTAGGCCGCAAAGTCAGGCTTTGGCACGTTGGCCCCGCGCACGTCGACGGTGGCCAGGTTGCTGCCGTCAAACGTCAGGTTGTTGATAATAGCGTAGTTGTTGATATCCGATGCAAACACCCCCGCACCCAGCCGGATAATGTCGCGTCGTCGCTCGTTCACATCCCAGGTAAACTGCAAACGCGGCTGCACCACAAACGACCGCAGCCGATTGTCAGTGCGCAGGTTCAGCTCGTCGAGTACGAGTTGATTGAGCGACGCCTTCGGGTAGTGAGAGTAGTCGAGTCGCAGCCCGGCGGTCATGTCCAGGCCCGTGGCTAAGCGGGTGCTCATCTGCCCATAGGCCCCAGCATTCCAGATATTGCTCCGTACGCTGATGTCGTCTTTGAGAGGCACCTCGCGGAAGTAGCGGTAGGGTTGCATCCGCTCGAAATTGTCCAGCGCCGTCTGGGCACCGGCCACCGTATAATGGAAGCGGCCATTAACCTCACTGCCATACACCGAGTTGGCGCGGGTGTACATCAGATCGACGCCAAACGTGAACTGGGCCTTGTCAGTGTTGTAATACAGGTTGTTAATCAGTTGCAGCACGTTGTTTTTAAAGCCTTCCTGCGCGAACCGGTGCCCGCCCATCTGGATGTTGGTGGATCGGTTCACGCCGTCAATCGACGATACAACGTTTTCGACCAGGTTGCGCGGGATGTTTCGCTCCGGCAACTGATCGCCGGGACTACTGAGCTGGTAGGTGTAGAGGTGCTGTAGTTTCAGTTCGTTGGTGATGCGTGGATTGACCGACGTGCGCAGCGTAGCCAGCAGGTTGTTGTCCCAGTTCCAGTCGTTGCCCGTCGATTCGTAGATGTTGATCGGCGTGTTGTCCACCAAACCCAGTTTGTTGCGGTCGCTGGTGAAGTTGTTGCGAATGGTGAGCAGGTTGTTGGTATTGACCTGCCAGTCGAGCCGCAGAAAACCTGCATTTGATCCCCGCACTTTGTCGAACGAGCCATACTGTGGTGTGTTGGCTACGCCGTACTGACTCCGAGCAATGCTCACGAAGCGGTCGAGCGTGGTGCGTGTAACGTTGAACCGGTTCTCGTCGGCTGGCGACTGCACGTCAGCTATAATTAGCGGGCGCGAATCCTGCTGCCGGTCCCAGACGAAAAAGTAGTGGAGCTTGTCTTTAATGATGGGACCGCCGAGCGAAAGGCCAAACTGATTGGTGGCGTAACGGACCTTGCGTGGATTACCCCGGATGTCGAACTGACTGGCCAGCCAGTTGGCGCGGGAGTAGTTGAAGGCACTGCCGGTGAGCTGGTTGGTGCCCGATTTGGTTACGGTCGAGATAATACCGCCCCCGGCGCGACCGTATACCACGTCATACTGGTTGGTAATCACCTTAAACTCACGCACGGCTTCGATGGAAATGGAGTAAGGTGCCCCACTGCGGCTCGTGGTTGAACCCGCCGAAGTAGGGTTTTTAGCCGTCATGCCGTCGATGGTAAAGTTGGTGGAGGAGCCAAGCTGCCCCGACAGGTTACCGCCCCGGCCCGCCAGCGGAGAAAGGTCGGTGAGGGTAGTGAAGTTACGACCGTTGACGGGCAGCGTAGCAATGGCCCGCGCCGACACGGCCGTGGCCGCCCCAAAGTTTTCGACCTTGTTTTGCAGGCCCGACGCCACCACCTCCACCACGTCGAGGTTCTGCCCGATTTCCTGCATACTCAGGTTAATGCGGATCAAGTCGCCCTGATTGAGCAGATAACCGCTCAGTTTCTGTTCGCCAAAACCCACCGCCGACGCCCGTACGGTGTAGGGGCCGCCGAGCGGAAGTTCTTTGAATAAATACTCCCCTTTCGTATTCGTAACCGTTCCGGTCGAGAAACCCGTCGACTCATTGCGGAGCTGCACAGTAGCACCGGGCAGGGGTGTTTTGCCGTTTTCGAGCACAACCCCAACGATCGAGGTCTGGGTAGTCTGGGCCCTGGTGCTGCCGATCCTGCCAAACAACAGCAGCCCTAACAAAGAGAGATACAGTAAAGAACGGTTCATAGATACAAGTCAAAATGTTTCAGTAAAGCTAATAAGTTTGCGTCAGCAAAGAGACACGACCAGCGTTTATCGGGCGTTACTTAATTGTTAAGAAATTGTCATATTTTTTTGCATAACGAACCGATAGTGACCAAACTCGGCTGTTGCTGCAGTTCATTTTGAAAAGCTGCCGTCTACGTCTGTTATGAGTTGTTGAAATACACCCTCGAAAGGTGATTAACTAGTTTCGGTCTAACGCACGCTTAAGCTTGTTCTGAAGTGCGGCATAACCAACGTTGTCTGCGTGTTCAATTAAATGATTGTTGTGTCCGGGCCGTTTGTGGCGGACACTCATATCAAAACTTGATGCAACCGGCGTATCTACGCGCTGAGCCGTTGGAAACCTTTTCAGAAAACAAAGGGATTTCATAGGAGAAAGCCCGACAACGCATGTAATCGGGCTTTCTTTTTTAGGACCAGTTGCACCGTGGACCAAAGGCATGTATGTTTGGTTGAATTTACGCCAACCCAAACCCCTCTGCTTGTCTTATGGCCAATTTTCGGTTCAAGGCCCTCGAAATTGCACAAAGCCGTCAGGCCCTGCCGGTGACACCGCCCCTTGAGCGCGTCGCCGATTTCTTCGGCAGCAACACGTTCAACAGCGAAATTATGCGGACGCTGCTTTCGCCCGAAGCCTACCTGAAAGTAACGGAAGCCATCCAAACCAACGGTCAGATCGACCGGGCCATTGCCGACGAAGTGGCCGGAGCCATGAAATCGTGGGCAACCTCGCGGGGAGCCACGCACTACACCCACTGGTTTCAACCCCTGACGGGCGAAACAGCCGAAAAACACGACGCCTTTTTCGACATCACCATTGATGGTAAAGCCATCGAAAAATTCAAGGGCGGAGCGCTCGTGCAGCAGGAGCCGGACGCGTCGTCGTTTCCCAACGGGGGTCTGCGCAATACGTTTGAAGCCCGCGGTTATACGGGCTGGGACCCGTCGTCGCCGGCGTTCCTGATGGACAATGGCGCGGGCGGCAAAACGCTCTGCATTCCGTCGGTGTTTATTTCCTATACCGGCGAAGCGCTCGACTACAAAACGCCCCTGCTCAAAGCCCTCAACGCGCTGGATAAAGCCGCTACGGCTGTTTGCCAGTACTTCGACCGCAACATTACCAAAGTGACGCCCACGCTCGGCCCGGAGCAGGAATACTTCGTTATCGACCGGGCCTTGTTCTACGCCCGGCCCGATCTGGTGCTGGCGGGCCGAACGGTATTTGGGCATTCGCCCGCACGCGGACAGCAGTTGGACGATCACTATTTTGGCTCCATTCCGCCCCGCGTCAACGCCTTCATGGTCGATTTTGAGTTTGAGGCCATGAAACTGGGCATGCCGGTCAGAACCCGCCACAACGAAGTGGCACCGGGGCAATTTGAAGTGGCACCCACGTTTGAGGAAGTGAATCTGGCCGTAGACCACAATGCCCTGCTGCGCGATCTGATGGACAAGATTGCTGAGCGGCACAACCTAAAGGTGCTTTTCCACGAAAAACCCTTCGCGGGCATCAACGGCTCGGGCAAACACAATAACTGGTCTATGGGCACCAACACAGGCGTTAACCTGCTCGCTCCCAGTTCTAAACCGAAAGAAACGCTACGTTTTCTAACGTTCCTGGTCAACGTAGTGAAGGCCGTTCATGACAATGCCGATTTACTGCGGGGCAGCATTGCATCGGCGGGGAACGAGTATCGGCTGGGGGCCAACGAAGCGCCCCCGGCCATCATGTCTATTTTTCTGGGCGAGTCGCTGACGCAGGCTCTCAACGACCTCGAAACAAAGTCGGAAATTACGGTCAACAAGGGCGATAATGTGTACTATAAACTCGGCCTGACCCGCATACCGAGCCTGATGCGCGATAACACCGACCGCAACCGAACATCGCCGTTTGCGTTTACGGGCAATAAATTCGAGTTTCGGGCGGTGGGTAGTTCAGCCAACTCGGCCTCGACCATGACCGTGCTGAACGCCATCGTGGCCGATCAGCTCAATAATTTCAAAACCGATCTCGATGGGCGGCTTGCGCGGGGCGAAAAGAAAGAACTCGCCATTGTCGATATCCTGAAGGAGTATTACGCGCACTCTAAACGCATTCTGTTCGAGGGCAACGGCTACTCCGACGAGTGGGTGGCGGAAGCCGAAAGCCGGGGACTGTCGAACATCAAATCGTCGCCAGAAGCGCTGGGGATATACGTCCTGCCGGAGTCGCTGTCGCTGTTTGAGCGCACGGGCGTTATGAACCACGCCGAAGTGGAATCTCGCTACGAAATTGAACTGGAAAAGTACATTAAGAACGTGCAGATCGAGTCGCGGGTGATGGGTGACTTAGCCATGAACCACGTCGTGTCGACGGCCCTGAAGTACCAGAACAAGCTGGCCGAAACCGCCCGCAACCTGGTTGAGCTGGGCATGAGCGACGAAGCCGAACCCATTAAAGCCATTCTGCGGGAGATTTCGGCCCGCGTCATTGTGATCAAGAAGGGCGTGGAGTCGATGATCGAAAGCCGTAAGCGAGCCAACAACATCGACAACACCATTGAGATGGCCACCCGCTACGCAACCGAAGTGAAAGACCATTTCGACCCCATCCGTTACGAAGTCGACAAACTCGAACAAATCGTGGATGATGAGGACTGGCCGCTGGTGAAGTACCGGGAGTTGCTGTTCGTGAAATAAATCAGCGTAGCCATGGAAAAGAAACGGACAATAACCTTCTACAAAGACCTGAATGAACCCGACCGGGAGTTGCTTCGGGAGAATACCCGAAAGACGCCAGAAGAGTTGTGGGCAGTTTATGTCAGTATGCGCCGAATGTACACTGAGTTACAGGGTGAGTTGGTCAAACCGGCAAAGCGCATTAGCATCTCCCGACCGTCGTGGATGTAGAGAGTAGTGATTTCCTGAAATTTGTGGCCTCCGCCGAATGGCACGGTGTGGAGTATATACTGATTGGTGGGTTAGCGCTGCTCTTTAACGGAATCGTCCGGTTTACCCAGGATGCTGACATCTTGCTACAACCGACCAATCA
>DATHAW010000490.1:0-3683 GCA_035296465.1 Spirosoma sp. | reverse complement strand
GCTTTGCTGATGGTTGCGGTTGAAGGCCGTTGCAATCAGCATATCCCGGTGCTGAGCCGCTGAGGCTGGCCTGGGTAGTAAATCACCCGCCAACTGCCAGCTGATGAACCGGTCGAAGCTCAGGTTGCGGTTGAAAGCCCGAATGACCCAGTCACGGTAGGGCCAGGCAGTCCGCATTACGTCCAACTGATAGCCATGCGTGTCGGCGTAGCGGGCCACATCCAACCACTCCACGGCCTGCCGCTCCCCATAATGCACACTGCCCAGCAGCCGATTGACTACCTTCTCATACGCATTCACCGATGTATCACCCACAAACGCATCCACCTCCGCCGGGGTCGGGGGCAGACCCGTCAGGTCCAGACTTACCCGCCGAAGCAGCGTGGTCTTGTCAGCTTCGGGGGCAGGCTTGAGCTTAAGAGCCTGTTGCCTGGCCAGCACAAAGCGGTCAATCTCGTTCTTGACCCACTGCCCATCATCCTTCACTGTGGGTATGGCCGGCATGGTGGGGGCAATCAGTGACCAGTGCTGCTTGTATTCGCCACCCTGCTCAATCCACCGCAGCAGCATGGCTTTCTCCTGCGCACTCAGGCTAAGGTTCGATTTAGGTGTGGGCATGACCTCCTCAGGATCAGTGCTGGTGATGCGGTGGAAGAGTTCACTGCGGGCCAAATCGCCCGGCACAATGGCTTTATGACCACTTTTGGCTAACGCAGCATAAGCGCCCTCCGGGGTGTCGAGCCGTAGGCCTGCTTGCTGTTTGGCTTTATCAGGTCCATGACAAGCAAAGCAGCGGTCGGAGAGGATGGGTTTGACATGCAGGTTGTAATCAACCTTTTGGGGCAAATTGGCTTCGGCTGCTACTACGTCAGGGGGTTTATCAACCGATGAGTGGCAGGCTGTCAGCCAGAGCGACGCGCCAAAGACTCCAGCCGTAGCACTGAGCAGAAGTAAGCGATAGCGTATAAGGGGCCCAAACCTCATAACAATACGAAAAGATTTGATATAAGTTAATTCTACAAAATTAACCAGGATTCGTGCGAATTTTCAGTACTATTTTAGCCAGTTACTAACTGATTTTACCGTTTGACCAGCGCTTCGTCCATATTCATAACCGTGCTAACAACCACTGTACAGGCGGCTAATTCATTGGTTTTGAGAACCGATGCCAAAGGATACTCACCCACTGTCAACAAGGCTTTGGCCCGTTTGGGTTCATTTTTAAAGGATAAAAGCTCTTCAGTATATAATTTTTTCAGTAATTCGGCTTCTATTGGCCGTGCTGGACGACTCAGAACAGCTTTGAAAGTAGCCTGTATGACCATGTCCGGGATAGATATGGATTTACTTTCTCTAGTAGGCGTACTTGAAAAGGCTTCAAGCGTACGTTGTGCCAGAACCCGGGCGGCTTCAATGAATTGTGGGTCGTTAAGCGTAACTAGAGCCTGCAGTGGCGTACTGGTTTTTTGCCGCTTCACAATGCAGGTATGTCGCTCGGCTGCGTCGAAGTTGAGCATCATTGGCGGGGGCGCGGTTCGTTTCCAGATGGTGTACATTGACCGGCGGTATAGGCTGTCGCCGTGGCTTTGGCGGTAATGCGTATTCTGGTTCAATGTTTCCCAGATACCGATGGGCTGGTACGGATATACGCTCGGCCCACCAATGCGTCGGTTGAGCAGCCCGGCAGCGGCCAGCACACCATCCCGTATCTGCTCGGCCGACATTCGGTAGCTCGGTCCCCGTGCCAGCCACGTATTATCAGGATCGGCCGCACGCTTTTTAGGACTTACTACCGACGATTGCCGGTACGTGGCTGACAGCACGATGTAGCGCATGAGGGCTTTCACATTCCATTGGTTACTTGACGCAACCGAGCCAGACGCACCTATTCCGGTCTGGAACCGAACGGCCAAAAAATCGAGTAGTTCGGGGTGACTGGGCAAAGTGCCCTGGTTCCCAAAATCGTCCGCGCTTTTCACCAACCCCTGCCCGAACAATTGCTGCCAGAACCGATTGACCACTACCCGCGCAAAGAGGGGGTTATCGGCCCGCATGAGCCACTGCGCCAGCCCGAGTCGGTTTCTTGGTAACTCGTCCGGAAGCGAACCGAGAGCCGTTGGCGTGTTGTGGTGAACCACCTCGCCGGGAGCGTCATACGCCCCACGTTTGAGCAGATGAGTGGGCCGGGCAAAGCGCCGTTCGTGCATAATCATCACTTCTGGCTGCGCATCATACACCTCCATTTCGGCCTTTCGTAAGTTGCGCAGCTGTCGTTCCTGACGTACAAGAGCTGAATCTACTATAGTGTTGGCAAGGGACATGGTTAGTGGCTGCACCGGATTTAGGCTTAACGCCAGTACTTCACGAGGGGCGATGGCCCGATCAAACACATTTAATTCATCGACCCAAAAATCGGCCATTGAATCTCTGAATTTGCTCCCCACCAGAAAATTGAGTTTTAGTCCAAACCCATTTTTACGACCAGGGCCGAATAGCATGCTACGTTTCAGGTTGTCAGCATATACCCGCGTTTTGGCCAGTTGGCCGTTTAGGTACAAATGCGTACCGGCTGCCGAGCCAGAACCGTCATAAGTCACGGCAATGTGTAACCATTGACCCACGGGAACAGGCTTCACCGTATGCAGGTCAATGGCATTATCAGGATAATTATGAGAGAGATTGAAACTGAGTGTACCGTCGCTATGACGCTTGAGTTCATAACCCCGATCGCCATTATCAAGCCCGTTGGAACGGCTAAAAATTGGTCCTTTGGCCGTAGTTTTCAACAATTTAATCCACAATCCCACAGAAAACGGGTCATAACGGTCGAAAAAGCCAATGTTAGGGCCGAGGTCAATGTTACCTTCGCCATTGACCAACCGCCCGCGTCCAAATCGGCCAGGACCAACCTTCGGCGGCAGGTCAGTATTACCCGTGATTTTTGCTGGCCGGGCAGGATCCGCTGCATTGGCACATCGGTAACGCGATGTGTCGTCGAACGTATAGCGGGCGAAGGGTCCAGAGTTCCGTTGAGGAAAACGGCGCGAATCACTCACCTCCCGAATCTTCGTTTGGATATACTGCAACTGAGCGTCGGCTTCTCTATCGGTCAGGATCAGTGTTGGGCTCGATTCGCCGTGGAACGGCACCTGCCCGGCCTCGTTAATGGTGTTGAAGAAAGCAAATAGCTGGTAATAATCTTTTTGTGAGATTGGGTCGTACTTATGATCATGGCAGCGGGCACACTCGACCGTCAGACCCAGCATCGCCTTCCCGAACGTAGCCGTACGGTCGGCAGCATACTCCGTCAGGTATTCTTCCTCTACAATGCCCCCCTCCTGATTTTGCGGATGCATCCGGTTAAAAGCTGTAGCAATAAGTTGGTCCCGATGCTGAGCCGCTGAGGCTGGCCTGGGTAGTAAATCACCCGCCAACTGCCAGCTGATGAACCGGTCGAAGCTCAGGTTGCGGTTGAAAGCCCGGATAACCCAGTCACGGTAGGGCCAGGCAGTCCGCATTACGTCCAACTGATAGCCATGCGTGTCGGCGTAGCGGGCCACATCCAACCACTCCACGGCCTGCCGCTCCCCATAATGCACACTGCCCAGCAGCCGGTTGACTACCTTCTCATACGCATTCACCGATGTATCACCCACAAACGCAGCCACCTCCGCCGGGGTCGG
>DATHAW010000489.1:0-2706 GCA_035296465.1 Spirosoma sp. | reverse complement strand
GGGGGAGTCGTCTACTCAACCAACCCCAACTTCCAGTACCCGTCCGACGACGAGCCGCCAGCACAGACACTCCCCCCCGCGCAACAGAATTTAAAACTATGGCTCGTGAAACTAGGCGGCAACAAAATCGTTACGTCGGTTCGGGGATTCATCGGCACCGAGGCCGATCTGTCCCATTTGGGCAAACAACTGAAAGCTGCCTGCGGGGCAGGCGGCTCAGCCAAAGAAGACGAAATTTTGATCCAGGGCGATCACCGCGATAAACTGCTGACGTGGCTTTCGGACAAAGGATACAAAGCGAAAAAAGCGGGCGGGTGATTTTTCATTCAATTCCCCCCATCCACCGCTTCAGCGGCCTCGCAAAGAGCAGAAGCAAGATTCCTGCACCCATTGCAAAAACAGAAACGCTCTGGAACAACTCCGGCATTTGTGCCACGTTTTTCTCATCGAAGCCACCAGCAAACAGGCCGGCAATCAGATTGCCCAATGATGACCCCAGGAACCAGAGGCCCATCAATTGACTGGCGTAACGTTTTGGCGCCAGTTTGGTGAACGAGCTCAGCCCAACGGGACTCAGGAACAGTTCGCCAAGCGTAAAGAACATATACGTGAAGGTGAGGTACAGGGGTGATGTACGCTCACCCGTTACGGCCAGTTTGGCAGCGAATATCATAACTACATAAGCCAAACCCAGCAGAAGCAGGCTTGTGGCTAACTTAGCGGGTACTGAATAGTTGACCTTCCGGTTGGCCAGAAAAATCCACAGCATGGCCAGGATCGGCGAAAAAATGAGAATGAACGCGGGATTTAAGTTCTGGAACCAGCTTGATGGTATTTCCCAGCCGAAGAAAGTCAGGTCGGTGTAGCGGTCAGCAAAAATCTGCAGTGATGAACCCTGTTGCTCGTTTCCGGCCCAGTACACCGCAGCAGCCATAAACAGAACAAACAGCACGGCTACCCGCTTTTTTTCCACCGTGGTCAGGCCACCCGCCACCAGGATATAAACAAAGTAGCTCAGGGCAACCAGCGAAATGATCGTGCCCATGGCTTTGGCCAGCCCCTGTGCCGTAGTCAGGTCGAGCACACCGGTCAGTTGCAGAATCACCAGCATAAAGACGATACTCCCCACAAAACCAATCAGTGACCGGTTACCCGTATTCGCGGGTGGCTCATTCGTTCCGGCTTTGTTAGTGCCTGAATCCACAGTCGGCACATTGCCATACTGACCAAGGTGCTTTTGACCCAGCGTGCGAAATATGATCAGGCCCAGACCCATTCCGACCGCGGCTGCTCCGAAGCCGTAGTGCCAGCCCACTTTCTGTCCTAAATAACCCACGATGAAGATACCCAGCAGGGAACCCAGGTTTATGCCCATGTAGAAGATCGAGAAGGCCGCATCCCGACGCGCTCCGCCTTCTGGATACAGCTCACCAACGATGGTGCTGATATTCGGTTTGAGCAGGCCCGTACCCAGAGCGACAACGCACAGACCGGTATAAAAAAGCGCCGTTCCCGCCGGAAATGCCAGTATAATGTGCCCCAGCATGATAATCAGACCACCGTACCAGATGGATTTGCGCTGCCCCAGTATATTGTCGGCGATCCAGCCGCCCGGCAGGGATAGCAGGTAGACCGAAGCGGTGTAAATTCCGTAAATAGCCGCCCCTTCTGATTCGTCCAGGCCCAAGCCACCCCGGACGTTGTCAATCAAAAACAAGAGCAGAATGGCCCGCATACCGTAGTAGCTAAACCGCTCCCACATCTCAGTAAAAAACAGGACGTAAAGGCCCGGTGGATGGCCAGTACGGGTAGTATGTGGCGCAATCGTTGTTTCCATGCGGTTAGGTTAATCGGCCATTCGACCAAAGAATGTTGACAAATCAAAAAACGAAATAGAGGTAAAGATACCGCCGACAGTCCAAACCGGCAACTAACTTGCAGGCTCAACCTGAACCTCTAATGCTTCTGCCCTTTAACTTCCAGCTTGACCCCTACGTAATACTCGATTTCTCGGCCAGTAACCCCGACCTTACGCTCCTACCGCTGCAACCGAACGGTCGTTCCTTTCTGGACCTGACCAACACCTCTGCCTTTACCGACTATGTATTCGGCAAGTTACGGGCGGCAGGGGCCAAAGTGGGGGTGGGTGGCTACAATGAACACCGGGTTATTTACCGACGTAGCGAGCACTTTCAGCAAACGCCCGATGGAAAACCCGTTGAACCGCGCGAAATTCACCTCGGCATCGACCTCTGGGCCGATGCCGGAACGCCCATTTTTGCCACACTGAAGGGCATTGTCCACAGTTTTCAGGACAATGCCCATTTTGGTGACTATGGCCCCACCATCATTCTGGAACACGACACACCAGATGGTAAGTTGTATAGTCTGTACGGCCACCTGACCCGCGAATCGCTGCGCGGTCTAGACGAAGGCAAGAAGGTCGAAGCCGGTGAAAAAATTGCCGAAATTGGCCCCTACCCCGAGAATGGTGACTGGCCCCCACACCTCCATTTCCAACTGATAACTGATATGCTGGGATTCCGGGGCGATTTCCCAGGTGTCTGCTCACTCGCTGAGCGCGAAAAATTTCTGGCCCTTTGCCCAAACCCGAACACGTTACTGAACATTCCGGGCCTGTAGTTCTCATTTTGACTGGGTTGAACAAACCACTGCTACCCTTCCAGCACCCGCCGTATGGCCCGT
>DATHAW010000488.1:0-6567 GCA_035296465.1 Spirosoma sp. | reverse complement strand
TACAGGGCGTTTTCGAGCCCATATTTGCTTTCCAGCCCAAACCTACTGATTGTTCCAGCGCTGGCCGCAGTGGCTGTGCCGGGCTGGAAATCGTGCAGTATACTCTGCCCGCCAAACGTAATGGTGCTTTTGCCCAGAAACAGCGTAAAGTCGGGTTTGAAGCTGTAATCCACAATGCGGGAATTGGTCCTGAAGTAGTCCTGCTTTTCCTTACGCTTTAAGTCGGTGTCGAGCGAATAGTCGTAATTGCTGTAGTAGGCCGTCGCGTTCAGAAACAGCCGGTCGCTAAAGACGTGGTTCCAGCGGGCCGACGCGGTGGTGTTGCCCCAGTTGAAACCAAAGTCGGCGCCGAACACATCCCGACCAAAGTAACCCGACAAAAACACCGTGTTCTTATCGTTGATCCGGTAGTTGGCTTTGGCCGTCAGGTCGTAAAAATAAAATTTAGAGCCTTTCAAATCGTCCCTCAGGAAGGGCTGGACCAGCACATCGGCGTAAGACCGGCGACCCGCAATAATGAATGACCCTTTACCGCTGAACAGGGGCCGTTCGTATGACAGCCGGCTGAATATCAGGCCAATTCCACCATTTAATTCCGGCTTTTTGGCGTTACCCTCTTTCAGCCGAACATCCAGGATCGATGCTATTCGACCACCGTAGTTGGCCGGAATACCCCCCTTGATCAGTTTGACATCTTTAACAGCATCGGGGTTGAAAACCGAGAAAAACCCGAACAGGTGCGATGAATTATAAACGGGCGCTTCGTCCAGCAAGACCAGGTTCTGATCAATGCTGCCACCCCGGACGTTAAAACCCGTAGCCCCCTCCCCCACCGTCGACACGCCCGGCAGCAGTTGAATACTACGTACCACATCGATTTCGCCGAGCAGGGCCGGAATCCGACGGAGCGTTTTGACGTCGATGCGGTTAACACTCATTTCAATGTTTTTCACATTGTCGTCTTCGCGCTTAGTCGAAACCACAACTTCCTGCAGTTGCTTTCCCTCCTCCCGGAGTTCAATGTCGAGCCGCCTGTTCCCGGCCGCCAGATCGATAACCTTTGTTTGCTTTTCGTAGCCGACGTAGGAAACCACGAGGGTATAGGTGCCGGCCGGAATTGGAATAGCATAAAAACCATAGCTGTTCGTAACGGCCCCCGTACCCGTTTCTTTAACGTAAACTGATACACCAATTAGTTTTTCTCCGTTGGCTGCGTCTATTACGTAACCGCTTACCGTGTTGTTGACTAGGTTAGCGGGTCGACTCATGGAGTTTTGACCAGTCTGCGCCCGTACGAGTGGGGTAATGGATAAAAGAAAAAACAGGCTACAAGCCCAGAGTACTAGAGTATGTTTCATTAGGTTGCCGATGGAGTCAAAACTCAAGCGATGGCGGTATTTATCGACAACGCAAAATTACGTTCCTAAGATTACACTAATGTTAAGATTTAGATAAAGACCTGATTTTGAAACATGAATGGCAAACGCCAGCATCCAACAACGTATATGCTGGTCTAACATAGGGGCTTATGCCCGCAGAAAACAGCGGAGAATAGACGGGCTTATCGGCTCTCAGGAGCAGCCGGTGCTAAAATCAGGGTTGGTGGCAGCGTTACTGTAACATTGCGGGAAACAGGCAGCCACGATAACGTCAAATTCACAGTTCGCTTCCGCCTTAACATCGTCCCCGATGATCGAAATAAAGAAATGAAAAATTAATTAAAACTGTCTCCGCTGGTCACGATAGAAAGCCCAAAAAATCAGGCATCCTGCTTCTCAATTGCTTTTATATATTTCCTGGCTTCTTTCCCGTCCGTTTCAGGAAAAGAGGTCGGCAGCGATTCAAGTATTTCGGTCACGATGTGGGCAATAATTAGCTGCTGATTCGGGCGGTCATCGCTTGGAATCACATACCAGGGGTTCTGCCGGGTGGCGGTTGCATTAATGGTATCCTCGTAGGCCTGCATGTAGTCGGGCCAGAATTGCCGCTCCTCAAGGTCATTGTCCGAGAACTTCCACTGCTTCTCGGGGTCTTTCAGGCGGGCAATGAGCCGCTTTCCCTGCTCTTCTTTAGAAACATGCAGGTAGATTTTAACGATTGGGAAGCCATTTCGGAACAGATAATCCTCAAAATGGACAATGTCGCCGAACCGCTGTTTCCAGAGGACTTTTTCGTCTTTTGGCAGCAAATTCTGGGGAATATACTGCTTCTTTAATCGCTCAGGGTGTACGCGCAACGCCAGCACTTCCTCATAATAGGTCCGGTTGAAAACGCCGATGTAGCCGCGCTCGGGCAACTCCTGCCAGAAACGCCACAGAAAGTCATGTTTCTGATCTTCTTCGCTCGGCTTTTTAAACGCGGCCATCTTGAATCGCGACGGATTAACGCCTTTGAAAACGTGCCGAATGCTGCTGTCCTTACCGCCCGCGTCCATCGCCTGAAACAACACCAGTAGTCCGTAATGCTCATCGGCCTGCATCCGGTTCTGGGCCTGATCCATGCGGAGGGTAAGCGCGTCGAGTTGACGGGCGTGGTCGCTCTCGTCGGTGTAGAGCGGTTCCGTCAGCGTGGGAGTATCGGTCGAAAACGTCCGGCGACCGTCGTAACGAAATTGTTTGGTGTCTAACTTTTTCATTGCGCCTGAATTATCGGAATCAGTTCCTGCAGTTTCTTAAATCGCTCGTCATCGGGTTCTGGTTTGGCAATGGGCAGTTTTCCCAGCTCGTCGATCACGATACGGCCTACCAGCAAACGCATGTTTTTCTTATCGTCGGCCGGTATCACGTACCAGGGCGAGTTACTGGTGGCCGTTTCGTTGATTGCCGCTTCGTAGGCATCCTGATAATCGTCCCAAAATTCACGTTCGGCCACGTCGCCCTCCTGAAATTTCCAGTTTTTGTCGGCGTCTTCAATGCGAGCAATGAGCCGCTCTGCCTGTTCTTTTTTAGATACGTGCAAAAAAAACTTGATTGTCGGAAAGCCGTTGCGGTATAGAAACTTTTCCATATCCCGAATGGCTTCGTAGCGATGCTTAAAAAGTTTATCCAGATCGTCGGTCGTTTTTTCGGGTAGCCGCTGGCTTTGCGTCAGTATGTCGGGATGTACTTTCGTAACCAGCACCTCTTCATAATAAGACCGGTTGAAGATGCCGATGGTGCCCCGTTCGGGTAGCTCGCGCCAGGTCCGCCACAAAAAGTCGTGCTCAAGTTCCTGTTCAGATGGCCGCTTGAACGAGTACACCCGCACACCAGTGGGGTTGGTGCCGGTAAATACGTGCTGAATGGTGCCGTCCTTGCCGGCTGCGTCGAGGGCCTGAAATACCAGCAGCAGCCCGAAGCGATTATGCGAAAACATGCGCTCCTGCAACGAGTCAATTTTTTCTGCCTGCTGACGAAGTAAGGTTTCGTATTCCTGCCCATCCTCGTAGAGGTCATCTATTTTGGTGGGGGCTTTTTTTAGTTTAAGGGGCTTATCGCCATCATAGCGGAAGCGGTCGGTGTCGAAGTCTTTCACGGTATTCGGGCTAAACTTTACGCTCTTGGGGTATGTTCTCAGTACAGCTAACAACAACAAACCAACCCAATGGTTGCAACCACTCTGCGCCGACAGGCGTCCGCACTGGCCACAGCGCTGCTGTCGGCCCTTGGACTACCCGCGAAAGCGCGACCGGTTGCTCAGCCGACAACGTGTATGACTATTAATCAATCTGAAAATTTGGAGAAGGCAACCTTTGGTACGGGTTGCTTCTGGTGCACGGAAGCACTTTACGAATCGCTCGACGGTGTTTTTGACGCGGTATCGGGTTACGAAGGCGGTCAGAAGCCAAACCCTACCTACAAGGAGGTTTGCACCGGTACAACTGGCCATGCCGAGTGTGTGGAGGTGACGTATGACCCCCAAAAAATCACGTATCAGGAACTACTGGAAGCCTTTTTCCGCAGCCATGATCCCACTACGCTTAATCGTCAGGGAGCTGACGTTGGTACGCAGTATCGCTCGGTGATTTTTTATCATAACGACGAGCAGAAGCGTCTGGCAGAGACCGCCAAAATGGAACTCGACAAAGCGGGGGCCTACAACAACCCTATCGTAACGGAGATCAGCCCGGCCGAGGTCTTCTACCCCGCCGAAGCGTATCATCAGAGTTATTTTGCAAATAACCCCAATCAGGGCTACTGTGCTTTTGTAATTGCGCCCAAGCTGGATAAGTTTAGAAAAGTTTTCAAAGGCAAATTGAAAGGGCAAACTGAGGAAGTATAAAACTTGTAGGAAAACTCGCAATAAACTTACAAATTGGGCCTGTTAAGGGCCTTTTTTGTTTTATGGCTCGGCAAATTGCTATACATAATATCCTAACTTATTTTGTACCTATTTGTACCTTTACAGTACCCGCACAGAAAACTACTGCTGGAGACATACAAGTATGGGCGTCACACTGAGAGAGAAACCAATCGGCAATGAACGTATCAGTCTTTATCTTGACTTTTACCCGGCCCTTAAAAGCCCCCTGACTGGAAAGAACACACGACGGGAATTTTTGGGGCTGCATGTATTCGGAAATCCAAAGAGCAAACTGGAGCGCGATCATAATAGAAAAACTTACGAACTGGCAGAGACCATTCATGCCGAACGTACCCTGGACATACAGGCGGGTAACTATGACTTTTTAGTCAAAAAGCCTAACCAGGTAGACTTTCTGGCCTGGTTCAAAAATCAGGCTGAGACTGAAAAACAGCAACGTAGCGTGAACAGCCGAAATAATTGGATGAGCGTTTACAGGCACCTTCATCAGTACAGCAATGGCAAACTATCGGCTGATGAGGTGACGGAGGATTTTTGTAAAGGCTTCCGTAACTACCTCACAACGGCAAAAGCCTTAAATGCGGCTCAGGGGGCAGGTTCTCCCATTGCTTATAACTCGGCCGTTGGCTACTTCACCATTTTTAAAACAGCGTTGGTTAGGGCCGTAGAGGCCAAAATAATTACTGTCAACCCGGCGCAGGGAGTGAAACGACTGACACGTAAAGATGATACCCAACGGGAATTTTTGAGCCTGACTGAGCTACAGGCGCTGGCAAAAGCTGATTGTGATTTGCCCTACCTCAAACGGGCCGCCTTATTCTCTACCCTCACAGGCTTGCGCTACAGCGACATTTCCAACCTGTTGTGGTCAGATGTGCGGGATGAGAAAGAGGGACCTTCAGTCCATTACTGGCCGCAGAAAACAGGCGGGCCAGAAACACTCCCCATTAACGAAACCGCCCGCCTTCTTTTAGGGAATCGGGGCCATGATGACGGTAAGGTATTACCCGAATTGCTGTATTCAAGCTGGCAGAATCAAAAGTTACAGCAGTGGTGCGTGAGGGCCGGGATTACCCGAACCATCACGTTCCATGCGTTCCGGCATACCTTCGCCATGCTGCAATTACAGGGAGGTACAGACATTTATACTATCGCCAAAATGATGGGCCACCAAAACGTGGCTACCACGCAGATTTACCAGAAGGCCCTTAGCGACCTGAAACGCAGGGCGGCTGACCTGATTTCTGTCGAACTCTGATTAATGTCCTTGATGGATGATGTACAGCGCGAGATAGCGCTGATTTGGGCCGAAAGCAGGCAGAAGTTATGGACGATGATGAGTAAATCTGTTCCCAGCCAGTTTATAAAAACAGCAAGTTAGCTACGAGTAAGTTGTTATGTGCCTGATCTGAAACATAATGAACCTTAGCTGGTTATACTATTACCAACAAGTACAATAGACCATGAAGATTATTGGCAATTTTAACCTCTCAGTACCACTCGTCCAGCACTTACAGCATCGTCTGCATCAGCAACCCAATACAGCCATTCAGGTCCGGGGATTTGTAGCCGATAACCCCACCCAGGAACGGGTCGTTATTAAGACCGACCTGGCCGGTTGGCAGCAAGTGGGCCAGGTCATGAAGGAATATGGCATAGCCTAAGCCTTGCCCGATCTGCCCTAAAACGCTACTCCGCTACCTGCTTTTTTAAGCGGTAGCTGAAACTGAACATGTAATAACTGCCCAGTGTATTCCGGTTTACCTGTTCAACGTAGTTCAGCGTAGCCAGCTGAGTGGTTCCTACGTTACGGTTTAAAACATTTATCGCGGATAACTTTAATTCGGCCCGGTCATTTTTCAACAATGACCGGGACAGGGCGAAATTTAAGATTGGAATAGCCTGATCAAAGTTCGTTCTGGCATTTTGAAACCGGCTATAAGTAAACTCGGTCGTAAAATCGAAGCGATGGAGAAAATGCACCGTAGCGTCGGCCGTGTAAGCGGAGTTTACAAAAAATTGATTCTGATTTTTGTTTAACTCATACTTCGAGCTGGTAGCGGTTAGGTTGGCACGCAGGTTCAGATCAACGTAATCCTCATACGTGAAGGCATAGCTCAAATTTCCACCAACTGATCGCTGGCTTATGGCACCCGCTATTCCGTTCAGCAGGTTGAGACTTCTTCCCTGATTGAGATAAGGCCCCAGGTTAAACCGGCTGTTGAACTTTTTAACCGGAATCCCCAGCGTTAGGTTAGCCCCAAC
>DATHAW010000487.1:0-6057 GCA_035296465.1 Spirosoma sp. | reverse complement strand
GGGCCGCACCTGCACTTTGAAGTGCGCGACGCCAAAGACAACCTCATAAACCCACTCCTATATGGTTTTGCAGAACTTCGTGACGACGTACCCCCCTACTTTGAGCGCATTGCCCTCAAGACCATGACGCCGACATCACGCATCAATGGGGAGTACCAGCGTGTCAGCTACACGCCCGTTCGGCAGAACGACGGTTCGTACATCATTACAAAGCCCATTACGGCATCGGGTCTGGTGGGGCTTGAAGTCCTGGCTTACGACAAAACGAGTGGGTCGCCCTACCGCACCGGCATTAGTTGCCTGGAGGTTCGGCTCGATGGCCGCGAAGTGTTTGCTTATAACATGAGCAGCTTTCCCAATGAGCACACCCGGTTTATGAACGTTCACGAGAACTACGAGGTGGAGCAGATGACGGGGCAACGCTACCACCGGGCCTACATCGCCGATGGTAACGTATTAAATCTTTATAAACTGCAAAACAACGCAGCCTACCGGGGCCGGTTACCACTGCTTGATGGCAAGCCCCATGAAGTCACGCTGACGCTCTACGACACCTTCGACCAGGCCACCCGGCTTACCTTTACGCTCCTGCCCGAAACGACACCTACTAACAACCCAACGCCAATGGATTCCGTGGCGGTCTCACCTGATGGCCCTGCGCTAACCGAAGACGCCCAACCCGGAACACCTACGGCGACTATCACCACGGATGAGAACGTCCTGAAACTGACGGTCAAAAACATTTCTACCACCAACCCACCGGTTGCTAAACTCTTCACGGGGAGCACGGCCACCGAGCAGGCCGTTAGTTACGTGGGAGCCAACCAGGCTGTTTATCTCATAGATTTGCGCCGGACGCTACCCGACTCCGTGCAGTTTGGTCAGTACGTAGTGCGAACAAATTTAAAAAAGCGCATTATACCGGGCCGGGATGAGACGTTTTCGGACCGCACTACCCAGCTCACATTCAGCCCCAAAACCCTGTTCGATACGTTGCATCTGTCTGTGCGGCCCGTGCCGGGTGGTGGTCTGGAAATCAATCAGCCTACCATTCCGCTCAACGATTACCTGACCGTTCAGTACGTGCCAACGTATCCTGTTGCTATCGACACGGCACGTACAAGAGCCTACTGGACGAGTGGGGGTAACGCGAGTTTTCTGGGCGGTAGGTGGAACAAAGGCCGGATCGAGTTTAGGACCCGGTGGCTGGGACGTTTTCAACTCCTGACCGACGCCACCCCGCCAACCGTTCAGATCCTGTCAGCCACACCCAGTGGTATTACGGTCAAAATTAGGGATGACCGATCGGGCATTGCTGAGTTTCGGGCACTGGTCAATGGCGAATGGGTGCTGATGCAGTACGATTATAAACGGGCGTTGCTATGGTCCGAGAAACTAACGCCTGACGTCTCTTTTGAAGCAGGTGCAGAGGTACTGGTGCAGGTGAAAGACCGGTCGGGCAATATTGGCTCCGACAGCACCCTGATTGCTGAACCACGCGTGGTGGTTCAGCGTAAAACGACCCCAAAGCGAAAAAGAAAAAGATAGTTTAAGTCATTGCCGTGTTTGTGTAGTAATATGGCAAACTGCAATGACAAATAATTAAAACTTAAAAAGACCCAAATGCCTTTGTCCATTGGCGACCCCGCCCCCGACTTTACCAGCACCGACCAGACCGGGCAGCCCATCCGGCTATCGGACTACCGGGGCAAAAAAGTGGTGCTGTACTTTTATCCCAAAGACGATACGTCAGGTTGTACGGCACAGGCCTGTAGCTTGCGCGACAATTACGCTGACCTGCGAGCGGCTGGGTATGAAGTGCTGGGTGTGAGCGTCGATAACCAAACCGCACACCAGAAGTTTATCAGTAAGTACGAGCTGCCGTTTCGGCTTGTGGCCGACACCGACAGGCAGGTGGTGGCAGCCTACGATGTCTGGCAGGAGAAGTCGATGTACGGCCGGAAGTACATGGGCACTGTTCGAACAACGTTTCTGATCGACGAAAACAGCCTTATTACCGACATTATTACCAAAGTGGATACCAAAAAACACGCAGAACAAATTTTAACGTAGTGACCGGTAGGCGGTCGTTCGTCATATTCGTGCGGCAACATTCTGCATTAGAACACATAACAAACACAATAGCTTGCGTCTCTATAAATCAACCCTATGGAACTCGAAAAACTCGAACACATTGCAACCGCCGTTCGGCGCGACATTCTACGTATGGTGGCGGCCGTCAACTCAGGCCATCCCGGCGGCTCGCTGGGATGCACCGATTTTATGGTTGCGCTCTATTTTGACATTATGCGCCGGAAGCAGGGCGAAGACGGGAAACCTGTTTTCGATATGGATGGTCGCGACGAAGACCTGTTCTTTTTGTCGAATGGTCATATTTCGCCCGTTTTTTACTCGGTACTGGCCAGGGCGGGTTATTTCCCGATCGACGAACTCGCTACGTTCCGCAAGTTGAACAGCCGGTTGCAGGGTCACCCCGCTACGGCTGAGCACATTCCGGGTGTCCGGATTGCATCGGGGTCGCTGGGGCAGGGTTTATCGGTGGCCTGCGGTGCCGCCTATGCCAAAAAACTCAACGGCGACGACAAACATGTGTACGTATTAATGGGCGACGGAGAGCAGCAGGAAGGGCAAATATGGGAAGCGGTTCAGTTTGCGCCCAACAAGAAACTCGGTAACCTGACGGCCATCATCGACCTCAACCACGCCCAGATTGACGGCACGACCGACAATGTGAACGACAACCGCGACCTTGCGGCCAAATACAGAGCCTTCGGCTGGTTTGTGGATGAGATGGAAGGCAACGACATGGCCGATGTGATCCGTACACTCCGTAAATCGAAGGAAGACCCAGACGTACCAACAATGATTCTGATGCATACCGAAATGGGCTTCGGCGTCGAATACATGGTGGGCAACTACAAATGGCATGGTACAGCTCCCAACGCTGATCAGCTTCAGCAGGCCTTAAATAACCTGCCCCTATCAATAGGCGTCACAGATTATTGATGCGCTGTCGATAAATCCACGTGTGGCCAGTAGGGCTTGTCTATTTTATGGCCGGCCTGGTCTGCTAACATGCTGTCAGTACATTGTTTTCTGACCAACTTGCAAACCCTCGCTTCAGCGGATTGACCTAAATCATACCCAACACTTGTCGCACCGATTTGTCGGACCACCGATATGTCGGACCCCAGCAAACTGGTATCTCTAAAATAAACTATGAAAAAATACGAATACACCGAAAAGAAAGACACACGCTCTGGCTTTGGCGCAGGAATCGCCGAACTGGGCCGCTCGAACCCCAACGTGGTAGCCCTGACGGCCGACCTGGCTGGGTCGCTCAAACTCGAAACATTCATCAAGGAAAACCCCGAGCGTTACGTGCAGTGCGGCATTGCCGAGGCTAACATGATCGGTGTATCGGCGGGACTGACCATCGGCGGCAAGATTCCCTTTGCCACTACGTTTGCTAACTTCGCCACGGGACGGGTATATGACCAGATTAGGCAGTCGGTGGCATACTCCAACAAGAATGTTAAAATCTGTGCGTCCCACGCGGGCGTCACGCTGGGCGAAGATGGGGCTACGCACCAGATTCTGGAAGACCTGGGCATGATGAAAATGCTCCCCAACATGACCGTTATTAATCCCTGCGACTACAACCAGACTAAAGCCGCTACCATCGCCATTGCTGACCATGAAGGCCCAGTGTATCTGCGGTTTGGCCGGCCCGTGATCCCTATATTTACCCCGGCCGATCAGAAATTTGAGATCGGCAAAGCATGGCACGTTAACGAGGGTAAGGACGTATCGATTATCTGCACGGGTCACCTCGTTTGGGAATCCATCAAAGCCGGTGAAATGCTCGCCGAAGAAGGCATTGACGCCGACATTATCAATATCCACACGATCAAACCACTGGACGAAGCGGCCATTCTGGCATCGGTGAAGAAAACGGGTTGCGCCGTATCGGCCGAAGAGCATATGCTCAATGGTGGTTTGGGCGACAGCGTAGCGCAGGTGCTGGCCCGCAACTTCCCTGCCCCATTAGAATATGTCGGTGTTCATGATACGTTCGGCGAGAGCGGCACACCCGATGAACTAATGAAAAAATATGGTCTTACCGCCGACAAAATCGTTGAGCAGGTAAAAAAAGCCATTAGTCGTAAGCAGTAGGTTTTCAAGTTATAAGTCTACGTCTAATTCCACTTATAACTTATTGACTTACTCCCTTACTACGCCTGTATGACTGACGCAGAACTCCTCGCCAAATACCGCGACCCATCGACCCGAAACTATGCCTTTAATCTGCTGGTGCGACAGTACCAGCAGAAAATTTACTGGCATGTCAGGAAAATGGTCATTGACCACGATGATGCTGACGATCTGGTGCAGGAAACGTTCATAAAAGTGTGGAACAGCCTGGAACAGTTTCGGGGCGACAGTCAGTTATATACCTGGATTTACCGGATTGCCACGAACGAGTGTCTGAACTTCCTGAGCAAGAAACGCAGGCGATTTTTTCTGCCCATCGGCGATGTGGAAGGCGAGTTGATGGAGAAACTGGAAAGTAACTCGGACTTCGTTACGTCTGGGGGAGAGTTGAGCGGAGAACAGGTGCAGATGAAATTGCAAAAGGCGCTGTTGAAGCTTCCCGACAAACAGCGGCTGGTGTTTAACATGAAGTACTTCGACGATATGAAGTACGACGAGATTGCGGAAATTACCGGAACGTCCGTCGGAGCGTTGAAAGCTTCGTATCACCTAGCTGTTAAAAAAATCGAGGAATATCTGACAAAAACCGACACCAACGATTAAACCCCGATTAAGACTGGTTGTCAAACCTCTGATACCACCTAGATTACCACCAACTCGTGTGACTTTTACACACACACACAATGAACAATAAAAATCCATTCCGGCTCGACGAACTCCCACCCGAACATCCACTCCGGCAGCAACCATTTACCGTACCGGATGGCTATTTCGATCAGTTGCCCACCAGGGTACATGCTCGCATGATGCGCCGGTCCAAGCCAGCTTTTTCCATTAGCTGGTCGTGGCAGCGTACAGCAGCTTCGCTGGCAGGTGCCAGCCTGATTGCCGTGCTGTTTTGGCAAACCCTGCCCCAACGTCAGGAATCGCTGGGCAGCGAGGCCCTGACGGGAGTGAGTCCCGAAGTAATTTCAGCCTACCTGGACGACCAGGGTGTTTATGCCGATGAACTGGCCGATAGCCAGCAACTACACCAGTCATTAGGCAGCGACACCACAGCCATACAGTATTTGAACGTAAAACCGGCTGACATCCAGACATTGATTGACGAACAGAGCGCACTGGAAACCCAGCAGGCAGGCTCCTGATTTTTAGCATAGTTAATACTACCGAAATGAAAAACGCATGGATTGGCTGGCTGATCGTGTTGACCTTGACGGCCCACGCAGCCGGCGCACAAAACGACCCTGGTGGACGCCAGCGGATTGAATCGGCAAAGATTGGTATGATTACCAATCGGCTGAACCTAACCCCCGATCAGGCTCCACAATTTTGGGCTATCTACAACGAGTATAATGGCAAAAAGCAGGAGTTGAACCGTCGGGTTCGGCAACTGAACAACGACCCATCGCGCAGCAGCCTCAACAACGATCAGTTGATGAATGGTCTGCGGGAGGTAAATGCCACAAAGCAGAAATTAGCCGATCTCGACGATGAGTACATGAGCCGGTTTCTGAAGGTCATTTCGCCCGCTCAACTGGCCGAACTATATAAAACAGAGCAGGTTTTTAATAAAATGCTGCTTCAGAAACTAAACGGTCAGAGCAACTGATTATCAATATTTTACTTCATCAACTGTATACGTAGCGGGAGTTTGTCTTAATTTAACTCATAATCCCTGGCATATACAAGCACTAAAACTAGACCTGATTGCTCAATACGCAAAGAAGCCGCCCCTGTTCATGAACAGGGCGGCTTCTTTGCGTATTGAGCAGCCGTGAAATTCTGGGCTCGAAAACGGTTAAGGAACGTCGGCAAGGT
>DATHAW010000486.1:0-1913 GCA_035296465.1 Spirosoma sp. | reverse complement strand
CAATACCCGTCAGGAACGTCGTTACGTTAGAATCGATAATAGACGACAGGGCATTTTTGAATCCATCGCCCACAGCCTGTTTAAAGGTCTTGCCCAGGGCCAGCTCTTCCTTGATTCGCTCAAAAATCAGGACGTTGGCATCCACCGCCATACCGATCGAGAGCACAATACCAGCAATACCCGGCATGGTTAAGACGGCACCCAGCGAGGCCATAACACCCATCAGGAAAAACAGGTTGACAACGAGCGCCAGATCGGCGATGAAACCAGCCCGGTTGTAGTAGAACACCACGAATGCCAAAACCAACAGAATACCGATCACCGATGATAGCAGTCCCGCGCTAACAGCCTCTGAGCCGAGCGTAGCACCGACCACGTTTTCCTCCACAATGTTCGTTGGAGCAGGGAGTTTACCGGCCTTCAATACGTTGGCCATATCTTTGGTCTCTTCCACCGTAAAGTTCCCCGATATGCTCGAACGGCCATTGGGAATTTCGTTCTGTACGTTAGGCGCGGTATACACCAGGTTGTCGAGCAGAATGGCGACCGGGCGATTGACGTTGGCAGCCGTCAGGTTTTTCCACTTGCGGGCACCTTCGGCGTTCATGTTCATGGTCACCTCGGGGCGGCCACGGTCATCGTAGTCGTTGGCAGCGTCCGTAATCACGTCACCTTCCAGCGGAGCACGACCGCCGGGCTTCTTTAAGAAATAGAGGGGCAGAATCTCTTTCCCATCGGTTGATTTAAACGTCTTGCGGTCCCAGGCAAAGAACGCGTCGGCCGGAAACAGACCACGAACTTCGGAAGCATTCAGCACAGCATTTGCGCGGGCGGTATCCTTGAGGTAAACACCGAGTTGATCCTGGCCAACGGGCAAAAACAACTGCGTCAGGGCCGTTCCCTGAGCCGCTGCGGCTGCCGTGTCCTTACCAGCGGTAGAGTCTTTTTTGGCGCCCTGCGCCAGCTGCGACTCCAGGCTTGTTGCTTTGGCGGCTGTACCACTAGCTGGGGTTGTTGTTTTCCCGGCGGTGCCAAGAGCCGCCTTACGTTCGGCTTCCTGCGCTACTAAATAAGCACCCATCCCTTCCAGAGCCGGGGCCAGTTCGTTCAGGCGGTACACTTCCGTAAATTCCAGTTTGGCAGCGCCCGTCAGCAGGCGACGTATCCGCTCAGGGTTGTCAACGCCCGGCAGTTCGATCTGAATCCGGCCTGAACCCGGCAACCGCTGAATGTTGGGGTTAGCCACGCCAAACTTATCGACCCTGGCCTGAATGATCTGGTACGCACGGGCAATGGCGCCGTCGACCTCCTCGTTCAACATCTTCCTGACTTCCGTATCCGACGACTGATAGTTGATTTTGCCCCGGTTAGCGCTGGTGGCAAATACACTCGCCAGTTTGGTGTTTGGCGACAGCTCTTTGTAGTTATCGACGAACAGGTCGACAAAGCTGGTTTTGCTGGTCTTCTGATCTTCCAGCGATTTTTTCAGGGCCTCCGTAAATTTAGGGTCGCGGTTGTTACCCGACAGCCCCCGCAGAATATCGGCGGGCGACACTTCGAGCACTACGTGCATACCGCCCTGAAGGTCAAGCCCAAGACCCAGTTCACGTTCGTTTACTTCCTGAAGCGTACTGCCGAGGTACACCGGCTCTTTCCAGAGCGAGTCGAGGTAACGCTGCTTTTTGTTGCGGTCCACCTGCCCCGATTTGTTGGTGGCGTAAGCCTCCGCATCGGCCTTGATGCTTCGCGAGACGAACGTGAACGACAGGAAATAGAGGCATATAGCCGTGATTACACCCGTCAGAATGAGTATTCCGGTTCTGTTTTGCATTGGTATCAACAGGCATAAGCCTGTGTAAATAAATGAGATAAAAAAACAGGAGTCAGTATCCGGCACCAGTTAGCAGGATACG
>DATHAW010000485.1:0-7272 GCA_035296465.1 Spirosoma sp. | reverse complement strand
AAAATCTAAATCACTTTCGGGTCCAGCAAACGGTAATAGATGGTCACGTAGTGGCCCAGAACGGCCGATCGCTGATTCCGGGGTTGACGAGTGCGCACGTCAACCGGTTCAATTGTTCGCCTAAACGGATAGAAGACTTTGTAGTCCGGCAGTCCGAAGCGGGGAGCCTCATCCGCGTCATTGAAGCGCTCGATGGACAACTCATAACCAATGAACTGCACCTGAATGCCCGCGTTGAAAACGGACAGATCGTATCCGACCCCGAGCGTGACATCTTAAAATTAGTCGTTGTAAACCGATACCAGGACACCCCGCCCGCGGTTGCCTTCATCAAAAATTTCGGACTGAAACACGGGGCTATTGCTTCGTCGGTTGGGCACGATTCGCACAATATCACCGCCGTTGGCTGCGACGATGAGAGCCTGTGCCGGGCCGTGAACCTCGTCATCGAAGCGCGGGGTGGGCTGTCGGCAACTGGCGGACCGGTTGCCGACCAACCCGGCACAGGCCCGCCGGTTGCCCAAAAAATACTCCCCTTACCCGTTGCCGGTTTGATGGCAGACGGCGATGGCTATGACGTAGCGGCTCAGTATGCTCTACTCGATCAGTGGGCCAAACAAGATTTGGGCAGCACGTTATCGGCCCCATTTATGACCTTGTCATTTATGGCTTTACTAGTCATTCCTTCGCTAAAACTCAGCAATATGGGCTTATTTGACACAAAAGTGTTTGATTTTACCCCGCTACGAATAGTTACATAGTTCCACAAAAATATTTTATTCATTCACTATTTTAAATTCAATTAAATATGGATATGTTTACACGGTTCAAACCCCATTCTACTTATCTCTCCTCCTGTATATGGCCCGCTCCCGTACGCAAACCGGTCCCGATGACGAAACACTCTGGAACATGTTTCGCAGTGGTGATGAAAGTGCTTTTGCCCGCTTGTATCAAAATTATGTTCAAACACTCTACCATTATTGCGCCCACTTTGCTACCGACCGGGCGCTGATTAAGGACTGCATTCACGACCTGTTCGTCGAACTCTGGAAACACCGCACTACCATTGGCCCTACAACATCAGTACGGTTTTACCTGATGGCTTCCATCAAGCGCAAACTCGTTCGGCACCTTACGGCCGAACAGAAATTTGTGAGCCAGGATGAAGTTTTAAATGGTCGGCGCGTTGGCGATACGCTACCTGGTGCCGATGTTTCGCACGAGAACCGGCTAATTGCCCATGAAGAAGACGCCTTCATGAACGATTGTCTGCATCAGGCCCTCGACAAATTACCCCGGCGGCAGCGCGAAGCAGTTCACCTGCGTTATTTTCAGAACATGAGCAATGAAGAGATCTCTACATTAATGCAGATTAACATCCAGTCGGTATATAACCTGATCTTTGGCGCAATGAGCAATCTCAAGCGCCATGTTACACCGGAGAGCGTATCTTTTTAATTGCCTGATTATTCCTAAACCTGACTCCTGCCTGACGGCCCTTAGAACGGCCGTCAGGCTTTTTAGTTTATTCTGGTTATCAACTACTTGTAGCTTGATAACCAGTAACGTGGCAGCACATAAATTAAGCTAAAAACGGACCTAAACGGCCCGTTTTTTTGTTGATACAGTATGCAGTTTCATACCGAATTTTCGCCCGAATCACTACCACGTCGCATTGGTCTTCATAGCCAGATTGTGACCATTGGGTCGTGCTTTGCCGAGGTCATGGGGAACCGGCTGGCTAACCATAAACTTAACGTGCTGAATAACCCATTCGGCACCCTGTTCAACCCCGTGTCCATCGCCAAGCTGCTGACGCTGGCCCTAAACGGAATCGCTCCTGATGAGAATCGCTACGTTGAGCGAGATGGTATCTGGTTCCATTACGACTTCCATTCGTCGCTCTGGGCCAATAGTCAGGCCGACCTACGCGAGATGCTGATGCGTCGCTTGTCGCAAACGGCCGATGCTATCCGCAAAGCCGACTTTCTGATGTTGACACTTGGCTCGGCTGTTGTTTACCGGCATATCGAAACGGGGAAGGTGGTAGCCAACTGCCATAAAATGCCCGGTGCCTTGTTCGAGAAATACCTCTACCAGTACGATCATCTGCACGACGACCTGAAGCGCCTGATGAAGACCCTGCACAAGGCTAACCCGAAGCTGACGTTGTTGCTAACCGTTAGCCCCGTCAGGCATACGCGCGACACTATGCCACTTAATCAGGTAAGTAAGTCCACGCTACGGGTGGTTGCCCACGAGTTGACCGTCTGGAACGACTGGGTGCATTATTTCCCGGCCTACGAACTGATGGTCGATGACCTGCGCGACTACCGGTTCTACGAGGCCGATATGATTCACCCCAATGCCCAGGCCCACGACTATATTTTCGGGAAGTTTGCCGATAGCGCATTTGATGCCGAACTTCGCAGCTTCGTTGCCGAGTGGGCACAGGTTGGCAAATCGCTGGCTCACCGCCCGCTTTATGGCGAAGCCAGCCCGGCGCACCAGCAGTTCCTGACCTCCCTTCAGGCCCGGTTAGAGACCTTGATGAAGCGGGTTGACGTGTCGCCGGAACTGGCTGAGGTTCGAAGTCGTTTGAATAGCCGGGAGCCAGGCGAAAAGGAGGCACAAAAGGAATTTGCTTAATTTCCGTGGTCCTCTGAGTCTGTCCTCCTTTTTTCTCCTCCATATGTCAGATTATCGTTTAAGTAAAGAAGCCGTCCTGCGGGCGCTGAGTACCGTTGAAGAACCGGATTTGAAGCGTGACCTCGTCTCGCTCAACATGGTTAAGGATATTGTCCTGGGCATTAGCTCGGTTCGCTTCACGGTCGTTTTGACCACACCCGCCTGCCCACTCAAAGAAGTGATTCGGAAGCGCTGCGAAGAGGCTATTCACACGCAGATCGGCCCCAACATTACCATCACCATCGACATGACATCCGACGTAACATCGACCCGGATGAACGCGCCAACACTACCGGGGGTTAAAAACATCATAGCCGTATCGTCGGGGAAAGGCGGAGTAGGCAAATCGACCGTAACGGCTAACTTAGCCATTGCGCTGCATAAGTCCGGTGCCAAAGTCGGCATTATTGACGCTGACATTTATGGGCCGTCGATCCCAACCATGTTCGGGGCCGAAGACATGCAGCCCCGTATTTTCCAGGTCGACGGGCAAACCCGGATGGAGCCGATTCAGCAGTTCGGGATTAAGCTCCTCTCTATGGGCTTTCTGGTCGCGCCGGGGCAGGCTATCATCTGGCGTGGCACCATGGCTGGGCGTGCCCTACAGCAGTTTTTTTCTGATGCAGACTGGGGCGAGTTGGACTACCTGCTTATTGACCTCCCTCCCGGCACCGGCGATATTCACCTGACGTTGGTGCAGACCGTACCCGTAACGGGCGCTATTATCGTGACAACGCCCCAAAAGGTTGCGCTGGCCGATGCAACAAAGGGGTTGGCTATGTTCCGGCAACCGCAAATCAACGTTCCGGTTCTGGGAGTCATTGAAAATATGTCGTATTTTACCCCCGCTGAGCTACCCGATCATCAGTATTATATATTTGGCAAAGGTGGTGGCCGGCAATTAGCCGATCAGTTCGATGTACCGTTGCTTGGTCAGATTCCACTCGTGCAGAGCATCCGCGAGGCTGGCGACGAAGGCCGCCCGGCTATCAGCATTGGCGAGCCGGTTGCGAGCGAAGCCTTCTACTCAACGGCGGAAGCCCTTGCCCAGCAGATTGCGATTCGAAATGCCACAGTCGACCGGACAAAGCGCGTTGAAGTTGCATAAAACCGCGTTAGCCTGTAACTTTACCTTAAATCAGAGAACGCAATGGAAACGGCCCTTTATAACGACGAGCTAATACAACGAATTGAGCGGGCGCTAGATAGCATGAGACCCTATCTGGCGGCCGACGGTGGTAATGTGCGCGTGCTCGACGTATCAGCCAATAAAACGGTTCGGCTTGAACTGATGGGCTCGTGCGGCTCCTGTCCAATGTCGGCGATGACCTTTAAAGGTGGTCTGGAAGAAGCTATCCTGAAAGCGGTACCCGAGATTCAGAAGGTTGAAGCCGTTAACATTACGCCAGCCTTTTAATTTTCTCTTACTTTAGGGGGCTTACAAGTCAATAGGCACTTTCATTTGAGTGCTTGTTGAGCTAATCCATTTGACTAAAAAAACGTAACGCCCAAACCGGGCGTTTTTTGTTTCTTTGCGCCTAGTATCATCTCCCTTATTCAGTGAAAATAGGCATTTTCTTCGGTGGTCCGGCGCGGGAGCGTGAGGTGTCGTATGCGGGCGGACGTACGGCCTTAGCTAATTTAGACAGAGGCTTGTTCGAGCCGGTGCTTGTGTTTGTGGATGGGCGGGGGCGGTTCCGACTCGTCACGCCCGACTTTTTGCAGTTCCCTATCCTGCGTGAGGCCCTGACCCAGGATAATTCCGGCTTTTCAGTTTACGATGAATCGCTGCCGGCTAATGCGCTGGACGCTACACTGCCCGAACTACGTCCCGAACACTTTCGCGACCATTTCGACCTAGCGTTTCTGGCCATGCACGGCCCTGACTGCGAAGATGGGGCCATTCAGGGATTGCTTGAATGGTATAAGATGCCGTACACGGGTCCGGGTCTGGTTGGATCGGCCGTGGGCATCGATAAGATCCTGCAAAACGAACTGATCGCGTTGGCCAGCGGGCAGCAGAAGAAAACCGCCACCATCAGCCGCGACGCCTACGAACGGGCCGATAAAGCCCAGCTATTTAAATCGCTCACTGAACATTTGGGCCTGCCCATAGTCATCAAAGCACCCCATCAGGGATCCAGTATTGGCGTAGTCATTGTGCGTGAGGCCGACCTCACGCAGTTCTGTCGTGGGGTAGAGCAGTGCTTTTTCACAATGAGCGTTCAGCCGAACGCGGCCCGGCCCGACGGGTGGAGTAAGCTGGCCGAATGGTCCAGCCTGTCGGAGATCGAGAAGCACGACCAGGCCCAGAAAATGGTCAGCTTGGATTCGGGCATTAGTTTTCCGGTCGTTCTCGAACAAACGGGTGAGGTAATCACGCATCCTGCCGAGTTTGTCCAAAAATTAGATGCGCTGCCAACCGATGGCGCCTTTACGCTGGCGTCTGTGAACGCCGAAGAAGAAGTCCTGTTTGAGGAATTCATCAACGGGCAGGAATTTTCATGCGGGGTTATCCAGGACGATGACCAAATGGCGATTGCCCTGCCGCCTACCGAAATTTACAACGCTACGTCCTTTGATTTTGAAACAAAATATAAAACGAACGTAGCAAAAAAACGGATTCCGGTTGGTACATCGTTGGAGAACAACCGCAAAATTCAGCTGGCCGTTGCCAATGTGTTTACCAAGTTAGGGATCAACGTCTATTCCAGAATCGACGGGTTTCTGACCCCTACCGGCGACGTACTGCTCCACGATCCAAATACCATTCCGGGCATGTCGCCATCCTCCCTGATTTTTAAGCAAATGGCAGAAATCGGGCTAAACCTATCGAATTCACTCACCTACCTGATTCGTCAGTCCCTGCGTGAACGAATTCGAACCGGCAAGGACACCTTCCACCTCAAGAATCTGCTGGCCAACCTCGACGCTCAACTGGCCAACCGAAAAGCCAATCCGCTGCCCGAGCGCGTCGTCTCGTTTGGCCCATCGGACGAATCGTTTGCAGCAGCGAAAAATCAATATAACCAACTAGCGGCTTCGGGTACGGTGCGGCCATCGCTGATGTTCATAAAAAACAAAACCGAGAGCCACGAGGTCCCGGTTTTTTTCCTCTTTAAAGACACGATCGAAGAACTGGAAACGGCCCTGATCCAGCCCCGCCACCCACTGCTGATCGAGACAATGGAACGGGCCGCGCACATAACGGAACGTTACGTGTAATGTTTAAGCCAGTCGATCGGGCCAAATACACTAATCGTACTGGATTTGCCCTACCATCCGGTCCAATCTCTACAACGATACAACACCGTTGCTGACAGCATTCGGGGTGCTAAAGGCAGTAGTTGAGCAGCTAAAATCTGCGAAGCTTGAGATCTTTATTAACATGATTCTTTACAGTGTAAAGGTTAACGCTGTTTTTAGCTACATTCCAACTAAAAGTTACGTTGGTTATGAAATATAAAGACATTGGATAAAGGGGTCAGTAGATAGCCGGTATTTCTGCAACTGGTCATTTCGAATATGCGTCTGAGAATCGCTACCTTGTGGCTCCATGACATCTCTCCAAAAACGCGATTATGACGCCGTCGTCGTTGGTTCCGGCCCAAATGGATTGGCAGCAGCCATTGTACTGCAACGGGCCGGTCGGACGGTGCTGCTGGTCGAAGCCAAGACAACCATCGGTGGAGGAATGCGCACGGCGGAGCTGACGCTGCCTGGTTTTCACCACGATGTGGGTTCGGCCATTCATCCGCTCGGGGCCGATTCACCGTTTTTCAAAACCCTGCCGCTCGACCGGTTTGGACTGACGTTCATTACGCCCCCCGTAGCAGCCGCTCACCCTTTCGATGGAGGCAAGGCAGCCCTGCTCACGGGCTCCGTGGCCGACACGGCCCAGCTTTTAGGTACCGACGCAGGGGCCTACGAACGGCTAATGACCCAACCTGTCCGCGACTGGCCCCGTCTTGCACCTGACCTACTGGGGCCGCTCACCTTCCCAAAACACCCGCTGGCTTTTGCGCAATTTGGGTTGAAAGCCATTCCCTCCGCCCAACTTCTGGCCGATCTGACGCTTAGAACCGATGCCTCCCGGGGTTTGTGGGCAGGCATGGCCGCTCACTCGATGCAGCCTTTTACAAACCTGACAACGGCCTCGGTGGCCCTGGTGCTGCTGGTGCTGGGGCACCGGGTGGGCTGGCCCCTGCCACGGGGTGGTTCGCAAACCATTGCTAATGCACTGGCGGGGTATTTCGTTTCGCTGGGCGGGCAGATTCAGACCGATACACCCGTGCGGTCGCTGGGGCAGTTGCCCTCGTCCCACGCCATTCTGCTCGACATCACGCCCCGGCAGGTGCTGGCTATTGCGGGCCAACGGCTCTCCCCCCTATACCACTGGCAGTTGAACAGGTATCGCTACGGCATGGGAATTTTCAAGATGGACTGGGCACTGGATGGTCCCATCCCCTTCACTAACCCCGATTGCCACCGCGCCGGTACGATTCATATTGGTGGCTCGCTGGAGGAGATTGCGGCTGGTGAGCGCACCATAGCCAACGGCCAGCACCCCGACAAGCCGTT
>DATHAW010000484.1:0-4150 GCA_035296465.1 Spirosoma sp. | reverse complement strand
TCAAAGAAAGAAAACGTTATTTTCCCTTTTGAGCCAATCAACTGCGTTTGTTCGATGCGCTGCTCTTTGTTCACCGTAAAGCACCAGGTTCCCACACCCAATACCCCGGACGCAAACTCAAAATTAGCCACGACTATATCGTCGGCGGGGTACAGTCCGGCCTGATTGCGAGCCATACCCTGGGCGGTTTTGATGGGACCCAGCGCATATTCAAGAAAATCGAATTGGTGGGCTGCGTAATCGTGAAAAAGCCCACCTCCCGAAATTTCCGGAGAAATTCGCCAGTTAGGTTGTGAACCCACTTCGCGGTCATCGGGTTGCCAGTTCAACTCAACGCGGACGTAACGAATGTCGCCAATAATCTGCTGATCGATCAGCTCTTTTACTTTTAAAAAATAGGGAAGGGCCCGGCGGTAAAAGGCGACGAAAAGAGGTACACCCGTTTCCCGACTAACCCGATTCATGGCTTCGCACTCAGCCGCATTCAGAGCCATTGGTTTCTCCACATAAACGGGCTTACCCGCCTGCATGGCCCGAATGGCATAGTCGGCATGGCTGTCGGGCGGGGTCGCTACGTAGACCGCATTGACATTGGGATCGTTGATAAGCGCATCGGCGTCATCATACCAGGTAGACACCCCGTGTCTTTTGGCGTAATCAGCGGCCTTTTCGGCATCCCGGCGCATAACGGCCAGCAGCGTTGAATTGGGCACTTTATTAAACGCCGGGCCACTTTTCACTTCAGTTACGTCACCACAGCCGATAATTCCCCATTTAACTTGATCCATATTGTGCATTCTCTGAATGTCCTGTCAGTTAATCGCCCGGATGGGCGCAAACGGTAAAGCAGACCTTTGGCCATTACTATTCGTTTTCGCGGAGAGTAATAGGCAAAGGTCTGCTATGGCCTAGTTTATCCAGGAATCAGCTTTTTTTCTGCTTTCCGGCAACCGTCTGTTTATCGGCAATGGCCGTAATAGCAGCTACGAGCCGGTCGAGGTCTTTTGGGGTGTGATACACATGGGGCGTTACGCGAACACCATGGATGTTCTCCCAATCGATAGGCGACGTATGAATTTTGTACTTGCTCAGTAACTGGCTCTCAATCTCACCGGGTTTCATGCCGTCGATGGAAAAAAGGGCCACGGCTCCGGCGAATTCGGGCTTAAGTGACGTATGGATTTTTACGCCCGGCAACTCGCGGACGCGCTCGGCCCAGTAGTTTTTGAGGTAATGCGCCCGGGCAAATTTGCGGGCCGTGCCAATGCTGTGGTGAAAATCGATAGCCGTGCCAATGGCCATTTCTGACGCGAATGACCGCGTACCGAGGCTCTCGAACTTACGGATGTCGGGGCCATCCGGTTCGTTGTTCGAGAGCAGAGCCCATACGTTACGGATTTTGGGCTGCCGGATGTAGAGCATCCCGCTTCCAAAGGGTGCACTGAGCCACTTGTGCAGACTGGTAGCGTAGTAATCGCAACCGAGGTCAGGAATTTTGAAATCGAACAGGGCAAAGGAGTGCGCACCATCGGCAATTACTTCAATACCGCGTTTGTGGGCTTCGTCGGCAATTTTGCGAACCGGCAACACCTGCCCTACCCAGTTGACCAAGTGCGTAATGTGCACTACTTTGGTTCGGGGTGTAAACGCCTTAATGAACTGCTGGGCAATGGCGTCATCGTTCTCGCTGGGTAGGTCTAAGTCCAAATAAACCAGTTTGACGCCATCACGTTTTTCGCGCTGTTTCCAGGCGTTCAGCATGTTGGGGTAGTCCTGTTTGGTCAGCACCACCTCATCACCCGCTTTCAGATTCAACCCAAAAATGACCGTATTGAGCCCCTCAGTTGCGTTGCGGTTAATGGCTATTTCCTCGGCGGAGCAACCCGCCAGATCGGCCAGTTTTTCGCGCAGGGCTTCGCGTCCCTGATCTAGAATCCGCCACATATAATAGGATGGCGCTTCGTTGGCGTACTGGTAATAACGGATGTGTGCGTCCTGCACCACTTTCGGCTGCGGACACACCCCACCGTTGTTGAGGTTAAGCAAATTAGGCGATACGGTATATTCTGACTTCACCCACGCCCAGAAATCCTCATCCTGCGCCCACTCCGCCGGTGATTTTAGGGCGGTATCGGCTGATGAAACATGGTTAGCAAATGTTTCAGGCAGGAACGTCGGCAGGGTCAGGGCGCTGGTGGCTGCCGCTGCGGTTTGACGGAAGAAAGTTCGGCGAGATGAAGACATGGTTTTTATAGACCTGCGTAGGAATATTGGCCCAGTAAAACTACAGTTTTTAGGCTACAACGCAATTGTTTATTGGGCCATTACCTGATCTACCCAATGAAATGGTTTACTTATGTTTACCTGCTACGGAGGCAAAAAGAAGCGTCCGGCTATGAACCGGACGCAAATGGCGGTTGACCAGCCATTACGGATTACCTAAACCGTCTCTTCGTGAATCAGCGATTTCAGACTCTCCGCCAGTTCGGGCGTTACCGTAACACCATGGGCGCGGCTGGCATGGTCAGCCGCCTGGGCCAGCACGTCATCGACCGTGTCGGCATGAATTTGGGCGTCGCAATCGAATCCGGCATCACGACAGGCAAGGGTTTTCATAGTCATTTGGGTTTTAGGAGAATAGTCAGTATGGGCGCAAACAAACGGTATGCCAGCAGGCCTGGTACAATATCTGATTACCAGACAAACTAAATTACTTTAATCCGCTTTCGCTATACCGCCATGGCGGTTTTTATCTACCGGTTAGCTAAACCCGGCCGGCCGTAAAAAAGGCCGTTTAACGGGCTTTCCCAGTCAGGTTAGCCTGACCCAATCCCCACTTTATCTCTAGGACTATTCGTGCTTACTCTAACTTATTCAGAACATCGGGTGGGTATTGGGGTTGTTATGAAACTTATCCTTGTAAAAACAACAATAGACCCCAATTGCCTATGTTAGCCATGAATTACCGGGGACCCCGACGGGTCCGCATCGACGAAAAACCGGAGCCTAAAATTCTGCATCCCGAAGATGCCATCGTCCGCGTAACCCGCTCCTGCATCTGTGGGTCCGACCTGCACCTGTACAACGGCAACGTACCCGACACCCGCGTAGGCATGACGTTTGGGCACGAGTTTACGGGCATCGTGGAGGAAGTGGGGCCTGAAGTGCAAAAGTTGAAAGTGGGAGACCATGTGCTGGTGCCGTTTAACATTGCCTGCGGCAAATGTCATTTTTGTAAACAGGGTATGTTCGGCAACTGCCATGAGTCGAACTCCCAGGCTACGGCCGTCGGTGCCATCTATGGTTATTCGCACACGGCGGGCGGCTACGATGGCGGACAGGCCGAACTGGTTCGGGTTCCCTATGCCGACGTTGGCCCAACGGTGATTCCCGAAGGTATGGACCCCGACGATGCCGTTCTACTGACCGACGTAGTACCCACGGGCTATCAGGCGGCCGAAATGGCTGGTATTCAGCCCGGTGATACGGTGGTGGTATTCGGAGCAGGTCCGGTAGGTATCATGGCGGCCCGCTGCGCCTGGCTGTTTGGGGCAGGCCGCGTTATTGTCATTGATTGTGTCGAATACCGGCTTGAATTCGTGCGCAACTACGCCCCGTGCGAAGCGTATAATTACGAAGAGATGGACGATCCGGTGGTGTTTCTAAAGAAAGCAACCGACTGGATGGGAGCCGATGTGTGCATTGATGCGGTAGGCGCCGAAGCCACTGGCAACACCATGCAAACCATTACCGGCCGCAAGCTGTTGCTGCAGGCGGGTTCGGCCACTGCTCTGCACTGGGCCATTAACTCGGTTAAAAAAGGCGGTATCGTTTCCATTGTGGGTGTTTATGGCCCGACCGATAACCTTGTCCCCATCGGGAACGTCCTTAACAAGGGCCTGACCATTCGGGCTAACCAGGCGTCAGTGAAACGGCTATTGCCGAGGCTCATCGAGCACGTGCAGAACGGGGTTCTGAATCCCAAAGCCTTAATCACGCACCGTGTTCCGCTGGAAGACGTAGCTGAGGCCTATTATATGTTCTCCAGCAAACTGGATAACTGCATTAAACCTGTTCTTCTTCCACCTTCAGCCCGATAAAAACGTCTGACACTCATGGAATCATTAGCTAATAAGTTTTCGCACATACC
>DATHAW010000483.1:0-2569 GCA_035296465.1 Spirosoma sp. | reverse complement strand
TTTCATGTTATAGACCGTGTCGTCGTAAAAAGCCGGTAGCTCAATTATCTGCCCATTGCTAAGACGGTTGAAGTCGATGGTGCGCAGAAAATAGTAACCGCTGATTAAGTCATGCACATTATCGGGCACTTTGAAAATGTCGCGCTCGGTCCGTTCCTCGGCTTTTACCGTATTGGACGTGTGGTTAAACGTAATGTTCTCTTCCTTCCGGTAACTATTCTCCTGAATGTTGGAGTAAAATTTCTGGGGCAGAATCGCCGATGTATCGATATAAGAACGCCAGGTGTCGCGAATGCGCGTGACCATGTCGAATGCGCCAACCGTACGGCCATCAACATTGACGCGGTAGCAGGGGCGATCGTTGACTTTATAGAGCGTTGGGCTGACGTCTACAATTGCTTCGGCTGCGTTTATGAAGCCGTAGTGAACGCGGTATTCGAGGTGTTCGCCTGGTCCGAAGCTGGTATTAACTACGCGCCGGTACGTATTCAGCGCCGAGAAACCAGTGCCCAGAATACAGATAATAACCAGACCAATTAAATGCTTCTTCATAACAACCACCCGGTAGCCGGGCCTCGTTTATAGCGATGGATAGGTTTGCTTGAGGTATGTTAGATACTGCCGAAAATTACCGTGAAACCGAATCTCAAACTCCTCTCTAAAGCGATTCTGCTGATTCCGATACGTCAGATAACTCATAAAGTACGCATTATTGGGTAAATTTAGTTTGTTGTACTGACGCTTATTTACTGAACGTACCGCCGTTTTGCTCCGTTCGTCGGTAATCGTGTCGGACAAAGCAACGATTTTGGCAATTGTCTGCCACTTCAATGAGTCTTTGACCACCACAGGCGTTTTAGGTTTAAACGTCCGATATAGACTGTCGAGCATTTGGGTGCCACGCAGAATGTGCCCATCGTAGCGTTCAGTGAACGCTTTTGTGGCCAGATAGTCCCGGTACGGCCCGGATGCCTTTCCGTACTTCCCGGCCAGGAACCGCAGGGCACCGTATTCGCCGACAAAGTCGGCCAGGTTTTCGTTGTATTCCAAGCTGTTCTTTACAAACAACGTGCCATGTGTTAATTCATGAATAATCAATTCGGCCAGCTGCCCTTCCGACCGGTCGAGGAAGCTCGACAGAACCGGATCATTCAAAAATCCCAGCGTCGACCAGGCCGACACTTCCCCGATTCGGGTGTCCAATCCTTCTTTTTTTAACCCCGACACGGTCGAGTCAGCGCGGTCTTTCTCGAAAAAACCTTTGTACGAGAACGTGCCCAGTATCGGGAATTGCCACTGTTTCGCAACGAGCTGGTAGGGTTGAGCTGCCGTGACAACCCACAAAATAGGCTTCCCCTGTTGATCGTAGAACGACTCGTAACTCCCCGATTGATCCAACCCCAGCGAATCGACCGTAAAACGTTTAATTTCCCGGACTAGTTTTAGTTGACGTTTGAGCGAATCCGGGTAGGCTGGGTCAGCCAGCACGTCGGCCACGGGTTTGGTATTCCACAAAATCCTGAGCTGCCCACGTGCCTGCATCCAGCCGTAACTAACCAGCTCCCACTGCCAGACAATCAGGACCGCCAGCACCCCCACAAGGACAAGAGCAATTTTTCGACGCATGGGTTGGAATCGCTGGTCGTTTATGGGCTAACCATACATAGCTGAGCAAAGGTATTGCAGACTTGTCATGAAAAGATAGAACCACCTTGGCGAACCGACAGATTGAACGGACCAGACGGAATGAACGTGGGTTATCGTGCATTGCATCGGTGCGAGTCTGCATAGGCCATGACCCACCATTGTGGTTTAATCTGCCGGTTCGCCGATGCGGTTCCATTCTTTTTCCTAACTTCGATACTTCTTGTTGAGTGTCTGATTATCAGTCCTGATTATGCAAACCATTGAAATCACGACCCGCACCGGGACCATCCAATCGGGTGCCGACTATATTGACAGCCTGCGCGGGCGAAACCTGAGGGTGTACCTGTTTGGCGAGCGAATCGATAACATTGTCGATCACCCCCTGATTCGGCCGTCGATCAACGCCGTGGCCCGCACGTTCGATCTGGCCCTCGAAGACCCTGAATTGGCCACAGCTATATCGCCCTTTACGGGACAGCGAGTCAATCGGTTTCTGCACATCGCGCAGTCGACAGAGGATCTAGTAAGGCAGAACAACATGCAGCGTCGGCTAGGCCAACTGACTGGTACGTGCTTTCAGCGGTGCGTGGGGATGGATGCGTTCAATGCACTCTTTTCCACTACGTTCGAGATCGACCGGCAGGTTGGCACAACGTATCATAGCCGGCTTCGTGACTTCATTGCCGATATGCAGCGGCAGAACTCAGTCATTGGCGGGGCCATGACCGATGTGAAGGGCGACCGCAGCCTGGCACCACACGAGCAAGCCGACCCGGATTTGTTTGTGCACATTACCCGCCGAACCGCCGAGGGAGTGTACGTTACCGGTGCCAAAGCCCACCAGACAGGTTGCCTCAACTCGCACTACCTGCTCATCATGCCCACCCTCCGCCTGACCGAAGCCGACCGCGACTACGCCATC
>DATHAW010000482.1:0-1939 GCA_035296465.1 Spirosoma sp. | reverse complement strand
ACCGCTTTCCACTGCCCACCCCGCTGATTCGTAAAAAAACTCACTGTGGCCGGAATAATCGGAAAGACGCAGGGCGTTAGCAATGCCACCAGCCCCGAGAGAAAAGCCGCTACGATGAAACCCCAAAGCGACCCATCGACGCCCGTAGCCGCTTCATTTAACGTTTGTTGGGGAGCCGCAACAGCCCTCCTGATTGTTTGATCCGTAGAACTAGGCTGGCCTGCGGCCAGCGTTGCTGCTGATGGCAAAGTCTGAGCCGTAGCTGCCCCCCCCGTTCCAGAAACAGCCAAAGTATCTTTTGTAACCGACGCTGTGGCAACTGCTGCCGGTTTGAACACATCGGCTACGTCTGCTTTAATGCTGACAGAGAACTCCATTTCGGCGGGGGGCAGGCACGTACCATCTTTGTCTGAACAGGCCATATATTCCACCGTGCCCGTGAACACGGCATTGGGTTTTAGCAGTTTCAGCTTCTGAATAAATAGGGCTTTACCCGAAAACTGACGGATCTTCGTGTTCCATACTTCTTCAAATTTCTCTTCAACGCCCACCGGCACTGGCTCACCCACGCGCTGCCAGGCATCGGAGGACCCGAATTTAAAACTCGTGGGCAGAGGGCCAATGTTGGGGTCGAGGTCATTGGAATAGATGTGCCAGTCGCCAGAAATAATGGCCTGGATGCTGACATTAACCACATCGCCTACCTTAACCGGTTGTTTGGGTAAGCTGGCCGACCAGATAGTGGGATCTTTAAGTAATTGGGCGAACGTGGCCATCGGCACCAACAACCAGACTACGAGCGCAACGAGTGATTTCATATCGCGTTTGAAACGTGATGATTTTCCAGAAGAACAAGTTTTAGCCGAAAACATTTCCAAAAGTACTGCATCCTCATCGCCACCCGACAGATAGCCCGGAATAAGCCTTTGTGGAACAGAAACGCCCGGCCAAATGACCAGGCGTTTTTGAAACTGTCTTATGATAACTTCAACTGATTTAATAGCTGAAGAGTACCGGGTTCAGCGCGTCCTGTGGGTGACTACCAACGGGTACATGTGCCAGCCATTTGCCCCAGTCTGCCACCTGATACTGGTTCCGTGGCTCTGTAATAACCTGGTCTTTGTCCATATAAATCATGGTCATCACTTTGCGCGGGCGGTCGGATTGGTTTGGTCCAGCGCGGTGATAGGTCCACCCCGCATGGTAACTAACCTCGCCAAGTTCGAAAGGGGTGTCGTTCATAGGGAAGTTTCGTTGTCGGAGTTCATTGGCCAGAATCGCTTCGCTGTCGTCGCTAATTTCGAGGTTCCTTCCGATGTCAACATGCTGACTCCCTTCGGCAAAGGCCAATGGTCCCATTTCCATAGGCGTTTCCTGGAGGGGAATCCAAACCGTAACCGTATGTGGCGACGCCAGCGGCCAGTAAAACTGATCGGCATGCCAGGGGGTGATTCCGCCTGATGGTTCTTTGTACAAAGCCTGGTCGTGGTAGAGCCTGACGCCCTGAACACCCATCAGATCAGCCGCAATTTTGGCCAGCCGGGTTGAGAAAACAAACTCTTTGGCCTGTTCGTCTTCCTGCCAAAGGTTCATGATTTGCAGAAACGCCCGTTCGTAAGTAGTACGTTCCTCCATAGGCTTAATGAGCGTATTAAGCCGAATGACAAGTTTTGTAATAATCTCACCGTAATAGTCCACTACGGCCGGGCTGAGTACCTGCTTCAGTTTTACATACCCGTTTTGGCGGTAAGAATCGATCGCATCCGGGTTAAGGGCATAAGGCGAGGCTAATTCCTGGGCTAATGTCTCTTGCTGAATAGTTGCTTCCATACAGGCAGATAGTTTTTCGATTTATACTTTTTGGCAGTGGAATAAGACAAAAGTAAGCACCAAAACAGGGCAAAAGAACGAATGGATTAGCCATTTTATATGTAATTTT
>DATHAW010000481.1:0-3153 GCA_035296465.1 Spirosoma sp. | reverse complement strand
GACGAAACTATTCCCCTCACGACGGGCGAATTTGAAGAGTGGGGTAATCCTAAACAGAAAGTGTATTACGATTATATGCTATCGTATTCGCCCTATGACAACGTCGAGAAGAAAGCGTATCCAAACCTGCTTGTAACCACGGGCCTGCACGATTCGCAGGTGCAGTACTGGGAACCGGCCAAGTGGGTGGCTAAACTGCGCACCATGAAGACCGATAATAATCCCGGCGCGGAAACGCAGTTGCTGCTGCATACAAACATGGAAGCAGGTCATGGTGGGGCATCGGGCCGGTTTCAGGCTCTAAAGGAGATAGCACTGGAGTACGCGTTTATGCTGAATTTGGTAGGGGAGAGGCAATAACACCTGCTTACCAACAAAATACCCGGCCAGAATTCTGGCCGGGTATTTTGTTTAATTCAATATCTAAAATATTATTTCCGTCCCCGGCCACCGCGTCGGTTTTCGCCTTTTGGGGCAGTTCCTTCCGTACGCTTTGGTTTAGGTGAACTGGTGGTAGTGCCAGCACTGCGGGAAGTTGATGAGGCACCACGTGCAGAAGCGCCTGACCGTGAAACACCCGACCGGGAGCTACTACCCTCACGCCTACTTGAACCTGAACGGCTCGACCGACCTGTGCTACCCGAATCAGTAACATGCCCGGCTTTATCACTAACCAGCGCGAAATCCATGCTTCGGCGGGCGAGGTTGGTTTCTTTCACACGTACCACCACCTGATCGCCGAAGGTGTACATCTTTTTCGTCCGCTGCCCCACGATTCGGTAGTTGTCCTTATCGAACTCGTAGAAATCATTGCTGAGGTCCTGCATCCGCACTAAGCCCTCGCAATTATTCTCGGTTATTTCGACGAAGATGCCAAACTCAGTAACGCCCGAAATAACACCCTCGAACGTCTGGTTGGGGTCCATCCGGCTCATAAACTCAACCTGCTTGTATTTGATGCTGGCTCGTTCGGCGTCGGTGGCCATTTTCTCGCGGGCCGATGCATGTTTACACTGATCTTCCAGCGGGTCGCGCTCAGCCGGTTTGCCGTTGTCCAGGTAATGTTGCAGCAACCGGTGCGCCATCATATCGGGATATCGACGGATGGGCGAGGTGAAGTGCGAATATCGCCGGAATGCCAGACCAAAGTGCCCAATATCTTCGGTACTATACCGCGCCTTCGACATTGTCCGAACCGCCAACTGCGATAGCATGTTAGCCTCAGGCTTGCCTTCGATGCTGGCCATAAAGCGGTTCATGGAGTTTGACAGGTGCTCATCGTCCACGTTTAGTTTATAGCCCAACCGGCCGGCGAAATCAGCAAACTGTTGTAGCCGGTCGGCGTCGGGGCCTTCGTGAATCCGGTACACCATTGTGTTCTCTTCAGCATCGGCTGACCGACCACTTTTGTTCTTCTTTGAAAGCAGGTGTACGTACTCGGCCACCCGCTTGTTGGCTAGGAGCATAAACTCCTCAATAAGTTTGTTGGTATCCTGACGAAGCTTGGGATAAACCGACAGGGGAACACCATTTTCATCTAATTTAAACCTGACCTCGACCGTATCGAAGTTGATAGCTCCGCTTTTGAAGCGTTCGTTGCGAAGTTTATGGGCTAGCTCGTTCAGTAGTTGCAGTTCAGCCAGATAATCGCCATTACTGTTGTTTAGGATTTCCTGCGCTTCTTCATACGAAAACCGCCGGTCGGAGTGCGTTACCGTGCGGCCGAACCACTCTTTGGAAATTCGGGCTTCAGGTGTGAGTTCAAACACCGCTGAAAACGTAAGTTTATCTTCGTTCGGACGTAGTGAGCACAGTCCATTAGACAATTTTTCGGGCAGCATCGGCACTACGCGGTCGACCAGATATACCGAGGTAGCGCGTTTGAAGGCTTCATCCTCTAATAGAGAACCGGGCCGGACGTAGTGCGTTACGTCAGCAATATGAATGCCAATTTCGTAATTGCCATTATCGAGTATCTGTACCGACAGGGCATCGTCAAAATCCTTTGCATCGACCGGGTCGATGGTGAATGTCGTTACGTCGCGCATATCGCGCCGTTTAGCGATTTCCTGCTTCGTAATTTTGGTCGGTATCGTTTCGGCTTCGGCTTCTACGTCTTTGGGGAAGTCGATTGGCAAACCAAACTCGGCCAGAATAGCGTGCATTTCGGTGTTATTCTCTCCCGCAACGCCTAGCACCGTAACGACTTCGCCTTCAAAGCGTTGTTTACCACCCCCACCGGAGGGAAATTTGGTAAGCCGCACAATGACTTTTTCGTCGTCGCTGGCCCCGCCTAATTTCTCCTTGGGAATAAAGATGTCTTCGTAAACCTTTTTGCTGTCGGGAATGACAAACCCGTAGGTTGGCCATACTTCAATGCGGCCAACTAACTCGGTGCGGCCACGCTCTACTATATTGGTAACTTTGCCTTCTATGCGCCGGGAGCGATTGCCCGAATCCGAAAACCGCAGCACCTGAACCCGGTCGCCATCCACGGCTCCGTTAAGGTCATCGGTCGACACCCAGATGTCATCGCTCCGCTCGCCCCTTGTGCCGTTAGCAGTAGTAGGCACGACGAAGGCAAATTTAGAGTTGACGTGATCCACTACGCCCTCGATCAGGTTGGCGGCTTCGTCGGCGCGGTAGGTGCCGTCGGGTTGTTGAATCAGGGCCCCTTCTTCGGTGAGTTCATGGATCAGGCCGTGGAGAAGCAATTTCATTTTACGGTCGCCCGTACCGAAATGATCCAGTACCTGCTCCTGGGTGAATGACTGCGTGTCGTTGATCTGGAAAAACGCCATCAGGTCGTTTTTCATCTCGTCTATAAACGAGTCAGTTTGCAGACCCGGGCGACCTGCCCGATTCGGTTTTTCGCCCCCTTTTTCGCGGGGTCTTGTAGCGGCCAATGGACTGGCCGGGGTAGTGGACCGTCCGGTCGTGGAGCGCCCTGACGTGGGCCGGCTGTATTTATCTTGTTTTGGTTTTCCGTTTCTCATTCTATGTCCACGGGCTTCAGCCCGTGATGTGTATCAGTGATAGGCGCTTACCCATACTATAGGAAGCCTAATCGCTGGTTGTAACAGGCCCGTTAGCCACGGGCGGGATGTGTTGCCCGTCAGCAGAAAATGATTATCTACCAAGAGGACGTGGTTA
>DATHAW010000480.1:0-4922 GCA_035296465.1 Spirosoma sp. | reverse complement strand
TATTCTCAAAAACGAACCCGAATCCGCTTCGGAGTACCTGGCTAAGTTCTCCCGGCTCATCCGGCTCATCCTACAAAATTCCAGTGCGCCCGTGGTTGCGCTGGACAGCGAGCTGGAAGCCCTGCGGCTGTACCTGGAGATGGAGGCCCTGCGGTTCCGCAATAAATTTACCTATCAGATTGACCTGGATCCAGACCTAGAGACTGACGAGGTGGAGATTCCCCCGCTACTGATTCAGCCCTACGTCGAGAACGCTATCTGGCATGGGCTGATGCATAAAGAAGGCGTCGGTCATATCGCCATTGGTCTAAACATGGCCGACGACGTGCTGACATGCAGCATTGAAGATGATGGGGTAGGCCGTAAACGGGCGGCTGAATTGAAGAGCAAATCGGCTACCAGGAATAAGTCACTCGGCATACAGATCACCTCGCATCGCATCAAGCTGATCAACGACCTGCATGGTAAGCAGACCTCCATGCAGATTGTCGACCTGGTGGATGCATCGGGCGAAACATGCGGCACTCGGGTCATATTAAACATAGCGGTGTAAAACTCTATCCAAACACCTCAGGCCATGATAAAGGCTATTCTGATCGACGATGAAGAACACTGCCGGGAGTCGCTGTCCATTCAACTAGAGCGCTACTGCCCCCAGGTAAACTTGCTGGCCCGTTGTGCTTCGGCGGCCGAAGGGCTGAAAGCCGTTGAAAAGCATAGTCCTGACGTAGTATTTCTGGATGTAGAGATGCCCCGCATGAACGGCTTTGAGCTGCTTCAGCAATATCCCCAGATTCCATTTGAGGTCATCTTCACGACGGGTTACGACGCCTATGCCATCAAAGCCATTCGGTTCAGTGCGCTCGACTACCTGCTCAAACCCATTGATAAGGATGAGCTCATCAAGGCCATTGATAAAGTCAACGCCAAACCCGCCACAACCATTAACCAGCAATTCGACATTCTGCTGGAAAAGCTCGGCGACAAACCGGTTAAATTGCAAAAGATCGCCCTACCCTCAATGGAAGGCTTTGAATTGGTTCAGCTTGAGGCCATCCTGCGTTGTGAGTCGGATAGTAATTATACCAACGTTTACCTGAAAAATGGCCGCCATATACTGGTGTCGCGTACACTGAAAGAGATTGAAGAGTTACTCGATGGTCATTCGTTTCTGCGGGTCCATCACTCGCACCTGGTAAATCTGAACGAAATCGAACGATATGTCCGTGGTGAAGGTGGTTATCTAATCATGAGCGATAATGCCTCGGTCAATGTGTCTCGCAGCCGCAAAGACGCCCTATTGAAAGTATTTGGCTGAACAGTTGGGCTCTTAACGACCAGCTGTTAACTCAGTGCCTTGCATTCGCCCATTACTCAGACGGGCCAACTTTGGATGATATGAAGTTTAAAAAGATAAATTGATCGTAAGTGTTCGTCGTATCCTATGAAAAAAGACCCCGCTGTTACCAACAGCGGGGCGCAGTCACGATTTTAATTCTGATTAGATGGATGTTAACGGGTATTGCTTATTTCAGCGACTGATTGAAAACATAGGCTCCAACGGTGCGTCCAAGCGCTAATCCAATCGTAGTAGCATGCCGAAAGTGGTAACCGACATACACACGTGAAATGGCGTTCTCTTCGGCGGCCTGCGTTAAACTGGTATACGTACGAGTTACATTGGGCAAGCTGGAGGTGGTTAACGTAAATGCCAGATCGTCCCGACCAAAGAATAATTTAAGTGCTCCACCCGCACTCGCATGACCAGACGGGAAATCCGGAACGGGCGGAGTGGGCGGGGCCAGGGATTCCCAAGTAGGGTCGGCAACCGTGTCCGGATTACCATCTGATGCCGCCTGACGGATAGCCGTTATCGGTCGCCAGAAATTGACGTGATACTTAGTCTCAAAATTCGCGGTATACGCATCGGCTATTGCCATATGAAGCAGGGCAAACAGCCGGGCGTATTGCCAGACATCCAATCTTTGCCCAGCAGCAATAGTGCGGCCCACCCGATTCCAGGTTATTGGTGAGTCCTCTACCCAAAAAAGAGCGATTTGCGTTTGTTCAGGGGTACGGGTAACGCTGTTGGCTGCCCCTAAGCTCTTTATCTCATTAAAGTCAGCCGTATACTCCGCGCTAGTGAGTGCATAGGGCGTCACAGTTGGCCGAAACTGAGCTCCTGACGTAAGCACCCACGGCTGCGTAGCACCCAAACCGGCAAGAAAGCTAAATCCGTTAAACGGTGGTCCATCGAAAGGTGGGGTAAATTGGTAGTCACCCGGATTGGTACCCGGCACATACGTAATTTGAGCCTGAGCGATGCCATCGTTGGCACGATTGGCTAAAAGGGTAGTGGCTGCCAGGCTTCCCAACGTACTACCGGCTTTCCTGATGGCTGTAGCATCGGAAATCCGGCTCAATGATGTGTTAAGCACACCATCCAGATACTCCTTTTGGGTAGGTAATAAAGCAACTAACACATCGTGAGCCGCCGTAGCTACGGCGGCTGCTGTAGAGGCATCGGAAACTTGATCTGTTTTTAAGGCATAAGGGTTAAAGCGCCGACGAATGTGATTGAGTGCATCATGTATGGCCACATGCATCAAGGCCAAAAGACGGGCTTCGGTTATGGGTGATACGGCATCAGGTCCGGTGCTTGCCCTATTCATGACTGAAAGAGCTGTTTCGTTCCAGGCAACCACTTCGTCCAAAGCAGCAGGATTGCCAGCCACATCGGGGTGATCCTGACACGCAATCAGGAACTGGAAAGTGAACAATGCAATCAATGAAATAACCAACGAGTGTCTTAAATGAGGGCGGTTCATGACGGTGTGTTATAGTTTAAGAGCGAGGAATAGCAATAACGCTTACTAGATCAAACGTATAGACTAGCGTCCGGGTAAACCATTACCAGTGAGTATTCTGCTTCTCCGCCTGAGTAAATGGCGGAAATGGTGAGTATCTCGCAATAAACGGCTATAGTGAAGCGCACTCGGGTAACACCTGCATCAATGACAAAAACTGTCAGATCAACAGTCTACCTACCATAAATCGCATCGGGTGAATCTAAGCGAGATCAAACCTACTTTCGGAGCGAGGGTAGCTACTTGATCATGAACGACAATGCGTAGGTCCCCATTTCACACAACCACGAAGATCTACAATTGAACATTTTTAGTCCATTCGACTACTTTTGATGAGCAACTAAACCAATTAACGTTGCTCAGATTAGCCTGTTAATTGGTTAGTAGTCTGACACCAGAAACGTAGTGGTAACAATCCGGCGAAAAGGTGCCATTGTTATTCGGCACTATAGATGTCTGAGTTACGCGCTGTCTGATTTACCTCCGCCAGAACTCCCGACTCCAGATGCGGATGAATGGCCACCTGCGGGTTTGTAAAGCCATTGGCAGATAGGCGTGGGCCTGCTTCAGCGTCTGTTGATAGTACATGTCGTCGTCCGTTAGAACCAACGATTGATACGTATCATGGGACTTCACGGTCAAATCGGCGAAAGGGAATTCGGGCTTCCAGTCGGGATTTTGAGTTGCCAGCCAGTCTTTCAGTAACGAAGAGCCAGTTAGCCCCAGATTGGGTTGCGGTGTTGGCCGAAAAAGACCCTGCGATACCTCAAGAGCATACCTTAAATAAGCTTTTAGTAGTTTTGGTCCTTCGTTAACCGCGCCGTCCACCTGAAGCTGGTCAGGCCACAAACTGGTCACTACGTACACGCGTTCCCGTGCCCGCGTGACGGCTACGTTCAGGCGGTTTTCGCCCCCAATTTGGTTCAGGCTTCCGAATTGCATGGGTAACCGACCTCGCTCATCAGTTGCATAGCCGACCGAAAAGATAATGACGTCGCGCTCATCGCCCTGAACGTTCTCGATGTTTTTGACAAAAAGATGATTGGCTAACGGTCCGGTTGCCCGTTCGTCCAGCAAATCCTGAATGAGTTGTTGTTGTGGGTAGTTAAACGTAACGATTCCTACGGAACGGCCGGGTAAATCAATGGCTATCTGATTCAGCAATTGCAGTACCATATCGGCTTCGGCACGATTGGTATTCTCTTGCCACACGCCGTTTACGTTCAGGTAATAGATAGCCGGTTTGCGCCCATTTATATCGTCGAAATAAGGCAGCAGGGAAAGTTTGTTCTGGTAAAAATGGCGGTTCGAAAAGGCAATCAGGTCAAGTGAACGGCTGCGGTAGTGTTCGGTCAAGGCTACCTGCGGCAGTTGCTGGGCTGCTAGTTCAAGCAGCGATTCGACTTCCAGCGCAACTGGCGTTTCGTTATCGGAATTCGTCTCGTTTACCCGAGTTCGGTAGAGATCGCTGGGACGCAGCTGTTGGTTGTCGCCCGTAACGACCACCTGTTTTGCACGAGCCATTGCCGGAATGCCCTGTTCTGCAAAGCATTGTGAAGCCTCATCAAAAATAACCAGATCGAACAGGTCTTCGCGTAGTGGAAATATAGCCGATACCGACTCGGGTGAGGCCAGCCAGCACGGTGTAACTTTGAACACCTCGCCCGCAAACGACTCGATCAGCTTCCGAACCGGCCAGACATTACGCTTTTTGGTGGTCTGGTGCAGCAAATCGCGGTAGGTGACTACGTTGCTCAGCCGGTTGAGCGTCAGGTTTCGGTACGTTTGCTCCCGAAGTTTAACCAGCAAAATGTCGCGGCTGAGGGCCTGCTTATGCCGAATGCTCTCCTGCAATGCCTGCTCCAATTGGGTCATTCGGAGTGACGATACGCTGCGTAATTGCGGGTGTTTTTGTTCGATATGATTAAGCCACGCCAGTCGCAGGGCATTCTGAAACAGCGTTACCCATGCCTGCGGATCACTGCCTGGTTCTGCGTTCGATAATTGCCTGATAACCGATTGCTCGGCTTCAGAAAAGCCCGTGCTCAGCCGGTC
>DATHAW010000479.1:0-2537 GCA_035296465.1 Spirosoma sp. | reverse complement strand
GACGGCTTTGTTAAGCGCCGGACGAAAGGTGGTCTGATCGTAGATATTTTTAGCATTGAAGCCTTCTTACCAGGTTCACAGATCGACGTAAAGCCGATCCGCGATTTCGACATTTTTGTTGGCAAGAAGATGGAAGTAAAGGTCGTCAAGATCAATTATGCAAATGACAACGTTGTCGTTTCGCACAAAGTCCTGATTGAGAAAGACCTGGAAGCACAACGCGCTCAAATCCTGAACAACCTCGAAAAAGGTCAGGTACTGGAAGGCGTCATCAAAAACATGACCAATTTTGGGGTGTTTATCGACCTCGGCGGTGTTGATGGTCTATTACACATCACTGATATTTCGTGGGGTCGTATCAGCCATCCATCGGAAGTGCTCAGCCTCGACCAGAAAGTTAATGTGGTTGTGCTTGATTTCGATGAGGATAAAAAGCGTATCTCACTCGGTATGAAGCAGCTACAGGCCCACCCATGGGATGCCTTAGCGCAGGATATTCAGATCGGCTCTAAAATCAAGGGTAAAATTGTAAACGTAGCTGATTACGGTGCATTCCTCGAAATCATGCCCGGTGTCGAAGGTCTGATCCACGTGTCAGAAATGTCGTGGTCGCAGCACCTGCGCAACCCACAGGAATTCCTGAAAGTTGGTGATGAAGTTGAAGCACAGGTGTTGACGCTCGAACGTAACGACCGGAAAATGTCATTGGGTATCAAGCAATTGACTGAAGACCCCTGGACCCGTCCCGAACTGCGCGAAAAATACGCCGTTGGTACCCGTCATAAAGGTACGGTGCGCAATTTGACCAACTTTGGTTTGTTCCTTGAATTGGAAGAAGGTATTGATGGCCTGGTGCACGTATCCGATCTGTCGTGGACTAAAAAGGTGAAACACCCGTCCGATTTCATTAAAGTGGGTGAAGAACTCGAAGTGCTGGTGCTGGAACTGGATGTCGACAATCGCCGTCTGGCCCTCGGTCACAAGCAACTCGAAGAGAATCCATGGGATACATTCGAATCAGTTTTCGCTGTTGGCACAATTCACCGGTGTACCATCCTGAACAAGAATGACAAAATGGCAACGCTGGAACTTCCCTACGGTATCGAAGGATTCTCGTCGCTAAAGAACCTGACGAAGGAAGACGGTGCGTTTGCCGAAGTAGGCGAAAACCTCGACTTCAAGGTAACTGAGTTCTCGAAAGACGAAAAGCGTATTATGCTATCGCACAGTAAAACCTGGGGTGAGAAGAACGAGCTAGCAAAAGAGGTGAAAGCGCCTAAAGCGGCCGCGCCCAAGTCGGCCCCGACTTCAACGTCGAATCAGGCTGACCGGGGAGCCACACTGGGCGATCTGGATGCGCTGGCGGCTCTGAAAGAGCAAATGGAAGGCCGCAGTTAATCAGACGGTTACTGATTACTAAAATGCCACTGTATCTGAGCGATGCAGTGGCATTTTTTTATTGAATTGACCATCAAACTCGTTTCGTAGCTTTTCGCCATAGTTACCACCGCTATCCTCCTTTTCGGAAGACCGGCTTATTGGTCACCCAATGGGCAATGGATCAACCCAAAGCCGTGGTAGGCATCATTCATGGCTTCACAAAGCATACCGGTCTGTATGGCCAGATGGCTTATTCTTTTAAACACAAAAGGCTTTGCCGCCACCGCCTACGACCTGCCGGGTCATGGCAAAACGATTGGTTAAAGGGGCAACGTTGAAAATTACGATACGCTGCCTGGCAGCCTACAGGCACTGCTTGATTTTACACAGGCCGAATATGCCAGCTTGCGGGTTCTCCTGTTTGGCTACTCGATAGGTGGCAACCTATTAGCCAACTTCCTGATTCGCTGAAAGCTAGCCATTCAGGCGGCCCTGTTGCAGAGATCGTAACTGCGAATGCTATGAGCCGTCGATACCAAAACGTTGTTTCGCGGACCTCATGCGAAGTGTTATCCATCAATGCAGTTTTCAGCGCAGATGATTCCCGAAACGATGTCATGCGTCGCACCTGTAGTAGCTGCTTACCGGGTCGATCTCTACAATCATGGTAAAATTACGCCCGCATAGTTCTTTGGCACTTTTGAAGCGCAGACAGATGCAATCAGTCATGCCGCTGTAATTAGCGTACTGACGCTGGTGATGTATGGCACCGACTACCGGACCGCACCCTACATCGCTCGGTGGATTTAGTAAAAATGGTGGAGAACCTACTTCTTAAAGCGTGGCCAGGGCTTTGCCACGGCTTACACGATGAGCCGGAGAAGGCCGAGGTGCTATACTTTATGGTCGATTGACTGGGCAGTCAGTTACTGGTGAGCTGTTCTTGTGTTACAGCCGTGAGTAGTAGGTCAGTATTTTTCCGATATGGTTGTCGTCTTTCGGGGCAAACAGCTATATTTGCATTCCCAAACGTACTGAAATAGTATGAGTAAGGAAAGGGTTCCGTGGCCGAGTGGCTAGGCTCAGCTCTGCAAAAGCTGCTACAGCGGTTCGAATCCGCTCGGAACCTCAATCTACTGAATAAGGGCTAACCAGTT
>DATHAW010000478.1:0-7951 GCA_035296465.1 Spirosoma sp. | reverse complement strand
CGAGCTTCGAGAACGGTGCAGTCGTAGCCAAGTTTCCCGAGTTCATAGGCGGTGGCCATACCAGCCAACCCAGCCCCCAGAATTACGACTTTCCTGGCTGGACCTTCGCCCCATCGTCCATTGGCGGGTAAGTTTAGGACTGAAGCTGGCGCGGGTTGTAGCTGTCCCCACGCCAGTAAACTAGCATAACTAGCACTTGTTGAATTGATAAAATCGCGTCGGGTCATTCAGAAAAACGAGTAATAATCATGGCACAATGACTACTTGTCAATCACATTGTACTGATCATGCCCTTATTTAGCCGACTACTTTTTTGAAACCTTCGATGAAAATGGCCATTTCGTCCATCGTGCCGATGCTGACCCGGCAGTAAGGCTGCCGGTTAAAGTCGCGGGTCTGAATGCCTATTCCACTAGCAAACATCTGGTCGCTAAACGGCTTTGTTTTCATCCGGATTGGGAACAGCATGAAATTGGCCGCCGATGGAATCACTTCATAGCCCATGCCGGTCAGGGCTTTGGCGGTATAGTCCCGGGCTTTAGCGTTTTCAGCGCGGCAGTGGTTCTGCCAGTCTTTGTCTTTGTAACTGGCTATTCCGGCCATGAGCGTAGTGATGCTCACCGCGAATTCGCCGTTCGTGTATGACTTCAGTGTTTTCAGCACCTCTGGCGTAGCAATAGCATAGCCCAACCGCAGCCCTGCAAAGCCATGGATTTTAGAGAATGTCCGGGCTAAAATTACATTTTGGCCTTCGGCAACGAGTTTGCCGAGTTTGGGTCGGTCGGCCGGTTCGTAATAGTCAATGTAAGCCTCGTCGATGAGCACGGGTACTTTCGGGGAAACTTCGCGACAAAACGCTTCCAGCTCAGCCGTGGGAAGAATGGTGCCCGTTGGGTTGTTGGGATTCACGAGGTAAACTAACCTGACATCCGGGGTAATTTTGGCCCTGATCGCGTCCAGATCAAACTTATAGTCTTTAGTCATGGGTAGCGCCACGATTTTGGCACCCTGCTTTTGCGCTCGTTCGAGCAGGTCGTCGTAAGTCATGGCGCTGGTTAGGATGGTTGCCTGCCCTTTGGCAAAGTGGCTGGCAGCGGCCATCAGAATGTCGGACGAACCCGGCGACAGCATGATGTTGGCGGGTTTGATGCCCTCATCGGCTGCAATCATTTCTTTTAGCTCAGCAAATTCCATCCAGGCATATCGATTGCTTAACTCGGTTGCCTTGATAAGGGCTTCTTTTGCACCAGGCGCTATGCCAAGTGGATTTTCATTCGCAAAAAGCCGTGCCCGCAGCTTGGGCATGATTTCGAGGGGCACTTCCGATGCACTGGCTGGTACGTCTGCGCGGGACCAACCGGTACTGCGCAGGATGGCAAACTCATCCGTGAATATCGACTGCCCAATAGAGTTCGTTGGGGCCGCTTTGGCAAAGCTAACGCCCGTGCCTAAACCAGCTGTAAGTAAACTACTGACCCGTAGCCAGTCCCGGCGCGTAAGTGTTGCTGACATGATAAGTAGCGTTTTGGATGTATCAGAGATATAAAAAATTGAATAGGAAATTTAGTCTCACACCAACTAATTACATTGTGAATTTACGTATCGGCTATCGAAAAGAGCCTATTCAAATGTAAATAGCTTTAATTTATTTTGAATTTTCAAATTATCGCAAAATAATAGTGGTGTAAAATAGCTTCAAGCGTACTAATTACGTTTGTCTTGCGATTTAGGGAACGGTATCTGTATCGAAAGGTGATGGCGGAATATCATGGCAGCTTCATGCCAGATCCTGCGTAAATGCCGCCTGACACTACGTAAGGGTAAAGGCTTAATTAGCGCAGGAACAAGCCAGGGAGGCTATACCCCGCCCGCACAAAAAAAGTGGCTGGTCAAATGACCAGCCACTGAAGCGAAAAAGCTACCATTTAGCCATTACTTACCTTTTCAGTAAGCGACTACGCCTTATTGCTTGCTATAAACAAGTTGAAGATTAAATTTTACCACCTCTTTCAGCTTGGTTGTTGGGTTCACGAGCGTGTCCTGAGCGGCCTGCACTGGATACACCAGTTGAGGTTTGCCGCTTGATTCATCATACGTTAGCTTTTCAGAATCACCGGTGTCATATTTCATCGTCAACTCAGTGCCCGTATAGTCCCAGGTACCTGGAAAATCCCGGATAACAGCCGTCGAGCGATCCGTGACAACAAACGTTTTGTCGCTCTTTATGTCATATATGTCGCTAATGCCATATACCAATGGATTGAGTTTCTGCCCATTATTAGTCGTATAGGGGGCAGGGAAACCACTTATTAGGATATAATCTGATGACCATTTGCCAATAACAGGAATAGGCGCTGGCTCAGCCTCTTTCTTGCAGGCGTTAAGCCCGGAAAACAAAACGACCAGGCAGAAAACATACACGTAATGTTTCATATGCAAGTTAAATTAAGATAGTTCAGTATCAGGATTGGGCAATTGGCTGAAAACTACAAAAAAAACGAATCGGGGCGTACATTCAGTACGCCGGAAAAAGCCGTATTGCGGCAATTGCCACGAAAAAACAAAATACGAGCTGCCAGCGTGTTCGTTTTCAACGCAGATTTGGTACGGGCAGCACGGGCAAACTTTCGTTGCCATCCTCGCTGACGGACTGTACGGCGTAGTAGTAATTGTCTTTCGAATAGGGCAGGGTCATACCCAATTTGGTAGTAAAAAACTTCTTTTGCCAGACCGGCCAGTTTGTTTCGCGCATCAGGACGTAATAGCCTTTCACCCTGCCGGATGTCGGGGCTTTCCAGTACAGGGCCGTGGAATTGGTCAGGTTACGCACGTCAATCGTGACGGCCTGCGGAATGGCCGGTGCTTTGGCTAAATTGGCCAGCGTAGCGAGGTTGACAGCCGTATTCTTTTTGAGGTAATCAAAGTCCATGAACTTCGCGTGATCGCCAAACTCCGTGCCACCTTCGGTACGTAAGTCCTGGTGCTGGTGATCGTAGTTCTCGTTCATCTCGGTCAGACGAACGGCCGCAAAGCCCCGCTGCACAAAGGGCGTATGGTCGCCACCACGCAGGTAGCGATCATTGCGGTAGATCAGCACTACGTCCAGATTATCGACGTAGCGTTCGCCAATTTCCTTTACGTAGCGGGCCAGGGTGCGCGCTTTTCCGTCGTTTTCGTTGCCAAATTGCCGGATCTGGGCAATGCGCCCGGTGGTGTCCTTCATCAGATTGCCGGGCAGCCCTTCGCTGAAAACCCGCAAGCGCGTGTTGTCGCGTATGTTCGTTTCGTTGGAGTGGTTGCTGCCCATGATGTCGTTGTTGAGCAGGGCCTCGAGGTTGACCTTCTGTTTCACATACTGTTCGGCCAGGTGCTCCGCTCCCAACAGCCCCTGCTCCTCGCCACTCACTACGGCAAACACAATGGTTGCCGGAAAACCAGCCTGACTCATCACGCGGCAGAGTTCGATTACGGCAGCCGTGCCGGAGCCATCGTCGTTGGCACCGGGTGCCACGGCCGTGCGGTTCATTACATTCGTGACGCGGGTGTCAATATGGCCCTGCACCAGAAACACGCGGGTATCGGTCGGGTCGGTGCCTTTGAGCGTAGCCAGTACGTTACCCATTTCGGTGGGAACATCCACGCGCCGGCCGTCGGCGGGCAGGGTCCAGGTGTCGATGGTGGCCGTTAGCCGTCCGTTTGCCCGTTTAGCGTAGTGATTGAACTTTCCCAGTACCCACCGCCGGGCAGCACCAATGCCCTGTCTGGCGCTTTTGGTATCACTGAGTGTATTCCGTGTGCCGAAACTAACGAGTCCATCCACGTGCGCCCGCAGGCTGTCGGCCGAAAGCTGACTGACGAGGTCCGCGATTTGCGGGTCGCGGTTATGAATGGTTTGGGCGAAGCAAAGGGGAGAAACTAAAAGAGCAACGAGTAACAGAAATGGGTACCGGTTTTTCATAAGTCAGGTTGTTTATTGGGCGAAGCTAACACAAAAACGCTCAGAATCGCCACGCCACACCAGCCCCAACAGCTACCTGTCCCGTCAGGTGAACCGGGGCCACCGACAAGCCCACGCGGGGCTGCCGGAGCAGTTCGTTATAGCGCGTAACGGCTCTGTTAACCTGATTGTTACCAATGATGGTGAATGCGAGTGAGGCCACAATCGACCCGCTGTAGAGAGTCCAGTAGGTTCCTCTATTCTGGTTTTGTCTCAACAAAATGTAGCCCAGTGGTAATAGCGCCGTCAATCGGGTGAGGGTTGTCATGGACCGGAAAACGGCAAAATGGTGCGTAACGGCCGGGTCGGCAATTTCATAGAATGGCACCTCCAGCGAATAGGGCGAGGAGAGCCGTTTGCCGCCGTAAAAATACGTACTCCCCAGTGAGGACGATCCTGCTGCCCGTTCAATGGGCAGCAGGTGCGCCGGAATGGGAACTGTACGGTAATGCGACGTATCGGCCCGTTGGCGCTGGGCGTGGGATAAGCTACTGAGGAGCAAGAGGATTAGTATTTGTGTCAAAAAGGGTTTCAACGGTTTCTTTTTAAGATTCAACTGCAAAAACGTCAGGAGCGCTCAAATTATCATCGTTACAAATGAATTATCTGGTTTGGTGTGGGCACCAGGTAGCCATAATCCAATAAAAAATGGCAAATTCCGCTTTTGGCCCATTTACTTGTACAAAACGAAAGCCGATTGTATGATAGTCGCACATACAATCGGCTTAAGGTTCACCGGACCAAAGGGCCGGGGCTTATTTCACTACCTTAAACGTTCCCTGCATCACGGTGTAGTGGCCGGGAAAGGTGCAGACGAACTGGTAGTCACCTGGCTCAGTGGGAGCAACGAAGTAGATCGTTTCGGCGCTTTCGGGTTGCAGGAGGTTGGTGTGGTACAGCACGTTGGGCGAATTCGGTACGTACTGCATCTTAGGACCGTTCAGGTTCAGGCGCAGGGCCGCTTCGCCAACCGGATTGGCCATACCGGGCTTAACAACCACGAAATTGTGAAGCATATCGTCGTTGTTATTGAAAACCACTTTCACGCGGCTGCCAGCTTTCACTTCCAGCTTATCCGTATCGAATTTGAGGCCTGGCTTCGTGCCGATGGTCAGGACCTGATCGGGGCCGTTTGTCCAGTCGGTGGGCTGTTCAATAAGCCGCTTATTGGTTTTGGCGGCTGCTACGGCCGTCTTGCTGATCTTACCTTTGGTAGCTCCGGGCGTAGCTTTGGTCGATGCCATTGCCGTCATAGCCGCGTGGTCGTGGGAAGCCATAACGCGGGCGGCTACGGTTGCTTTCTCGCCCGGCGCAATGGCGTTGAGGGTGTAGTAACCCGTTGGGTGTAAGAGCGCCAGATTACCAGACGCCGACCGTACGCCCTCCGCTTTGATTTCATGCACATAACCTTCGCGCAACACCGTATCGGCCACAATACGGGCACTTAGGCCGTCTTTGGCGACGATAACGCCCCGGATGGGTACGGTCTTCGCGTTTTCAATGGGACTGCCGTACGTTTTGTGGTATCTGTAGGTAAAGCTATTAAGGCTATAACTAGCGGGGTTCTCAGCCGTTTTGCGGTCGACCGGTAGCGTGAACGTAATGTCAAAACCGTCGGGTTTGGAGCGAATGGTCTTCATCTCGAACGGCGTTTTCCCCGTCCAGACCAGCCGCTGAATACCATAGGGGTCTTTACCCGTGGCCGCCCAGCCCCGGCTTGTCATTCCAACGATAAGGGAGCCATCCTGCCCCCATACGGTACGGAGAATGCCCGACTGAAACCCCTCCCGAAATGGGAAACAAGCCCCCTGCCATTCGCCATTCACCTTTTCCATATCTACCCGCATGATTTTGCTGTGTCCCTGGTCGCCTACGAACAACTGCCCGGCAAACGGCCCGAAGGCTCCCTTCGTCGTGTCTTCTTTGAAATCGGCCGTTGAAATGCCCATCAGCGTATGGGGGAACCACACGGCTGGGACTTTCAGATTTTTCACCGTTTTGGCTACTTCCAGCATAGGCTTGCCGGTGCTCGGTACGTCTTCGGCTTTCAGGCTCAGGGGCGATCCCGCTTCGCTGGTCCACCGCAAGCCCTCCGGGTTACCGGCAAAATCACCTTTTTCGAGGTGTGTCATCCGGCCCGACCCGACCCAGTCGCCCTGGTTTTCTGTGTAAAAGATCGACCCGTCGCGCAGAACGCCGAAACCGGCCGGAGAACGTAGGCCTGTTGCCCAGGGCGTCATTTCACCTTTCTCAGTCAGTTTAAGCATCCAGCCACGCCACTTGGCCAAGCTGGCTCCGCGGCCAATCCAGCCGAGGTTTAACGTAATGACCATGTCGCCATCAGGCAGCAACACGGGGCCGTAGCTATACTCATGGTAGTTGCCCGAGAGTGGCCATTTGTAAAACGAGGTATACGCATCGGCTACATCGTCGCCATCATTGTCGACGAGTTTGGTTACTTCGCCCCGCTGCGTACAAAGAAAATAACCCTTGGGATGCCACATTAAGCCCAATGGCTCGTGAAGTCCACTGGCAAAGCGCTTAAACGTTGGAACACGGCTACCCTGCATGTAGGGGTTGCCAATCATCCAGACCTCGCCCCGGCGTGTGCAGACCGCCAGCCGCCCATCGGGCAGCGGAGCCAGACCCCCCACTTCGAGTTTTATCTCCTCGGGGATAGGCAGGGTGATAATGCGGTAATAATCTTCTTCCGTAGCCGGCCGGCCCTGAGAAAAAGCAAAAGAATAGAAGAGAGAATGAGCGACAATAAGTGTCGTGAGCGTCAGCAATTTCTTCATAGTGAAGGAAGCGTTAATCATAGTATACTATTTCATTGCCTACGCGATGCGTAAGCCGTTACTTGTAGGTCGTTCGGTTTGCAGAATCGTTACCGTACCGTCCTCATCGACCGCGCCTAAAATCAGGCATTCACTAATAAACGTGGCAATTTGTTTAGGCGGGAAGTTGACCACCGCCACCACTTGCTTACCAATCAGATCATCAGCCTGATACAGCCTGGTTAACTGCGCCGATGACTGCCTGATGCCCAACCCGCCAAAGTCGATTGTTAGTTTATAGGCCGGTTTGCGCGCCTGCGGAAATGACTCAACCGCCACAATAGTACCCGTGCGAATGTCAACCTTCTCGAAGTCAGACCAGCGTAGCGTAGGGTTGGGGGTAATCATAAGTTAGCAGATTTAATGAATAGGGCAGGTTATAATCAGGGAAAAGTGTTTGTAAATCAATTCCAATGGTTTTAAAGCCTCGTATGACTGTTCTATGGACAGTCTATTAGAGTACAATGGCGTACTGCACCGAACCGGTGCCGTTTTTCATGGTAACGGGTATGAGCAATTCCTGCTTACCCTTACTCTGACGCAGTTTAACCTTTGCCTTTGGGTCGAAACGGACGTAATAGCTGCGGTCGTTAACGGCGTATGTGCCCTTGCCCACTTCTTCCAGCGACGACCCAGCTGCGATTCGGCAGTAGGCCACTCCTCCGCCCGGCGAACCAGTTAACGACAGGGTACGAGTGAGTGCATCGCCATCAGGTCGAATGGCATCAGTTACGGCCAGCCCGGCCATCTCATAGGTAATAGTAGGCACCCCCTGCTTATCTACCGTAAGGCCTTTATAGCGCAGGACATTTTCGCCGACACTGTCGGGCCACTCTGTTGTTTCGCTGGCTAACACCATCAGGGGCGTTTGGACGGGCAAGCGGACCGTGGCCCCCATTGGTTCCAGCAGTTGTGGTTCGCCCCGCTCGTACCACATCTCCGTTACGTTGGCAAAATCGCCTTTCCAAGCCTGCAGGAGAGCCATCTGATTCAGGTCTACCGTATAGTGAAGCCCCGTTGGCGAGCCAACCGAAAGGCTGTGAGTCCTTTTTGTTTTTTCGCCCGGCAATTGCACGAACGAGCGGATTAGTTCTGGCTTTGCTTCCGGCGCGACACT
>DATHAW010000477.1:0-4227 GCA_035296465.1 Spirosoma sp. | reverse complement strand
TGAGGTCAGTGGCTTTACGAGTTTAAGTGATTTGGACATTGAACTGTCAGGTGCCTCTAGAGGTAAGTTCACGGTACAGGCTTCCCGGACCAACATAGACCTGTCGGGCGCGTCGAAACTAGACGCTATTGGGAGTGGAACAGCACTAGTGGCAGCACTGTCAGGTGCATCGAAACTAGACGCGTTTAGATACCCCGTTGGTGAGGCCCTTGTAAATGCGTCAGGTGCCAGCAACGCGCGTGTCAGCGTTACCAATGCGTTGGTTGCTGATGCCAGCGGAGCCAGCTCCATCCGCTACCGGGGCACGCCCAAGGTACAGCAGCGCGTGAGCGGAGCCAGCACAGTGCAAAGTGAGTAGTGCTTAGGGGAGGGTTAGTCTGTTTTTGCCAGGAAAGCGTCCCACTCCGCGATCAGACCCTTTTTCAGGACACGCGGAAATTTGTGCTGCCCTCCCATCTTGCCTTTTGCCTCCATCCACTTGTAGAATGTTGCCGTAGGAAGCACCCTTACGGTAATCTCCTTGAGGGCATGCTTGCGTTCAACAGCGTAGTCGTCATTCAGTTGGACAAGCCGGGCGTCGATACGGTTGCGAAGGTCGACAGCATCCACCGTATCGTCAGTGCCTACGTACCAGTGATGGGCAAAGAGTGTATCATGGGCTACACCCGCCACGGTAAACTCCCGAATGGAAATACTCAGGTCGTCGGACACCATTTCGATAGCCTTGTTCATATTGTCGACGGACAGGTGTTCGCCACACAGGCTGAGAAAATGCTTTGTCCGTCCCGTAATGACAATCTCTGACCGGCTTTTGCTAACGAACCGGATGGTATCGCCGATCAGGTAGCGCCAGGCCCCCGAGCAGGTAGACAGGAGCAGGGCATATTCTTTGCCTTCCTCCACATCATCGATCATTAGCGTTTGGGGATTTTGTGCCAGGTCACCGTCTGCCGAGAAGTTTTGTTCGGTAAAGGGGATAAACTCAAAAAACAGGCCGTTGTTGAGTACCAACTGCATCCCCTCGGCGTTGGGATGGGTTTGAAACGCAATGAATCCCTCCGATGCCAGGTACGTTTCAATGTAGGTGATGGGGTGGGCGAGTAGTTTCTCAAACCCTTGCCGGTAGGGCTCGAACGACACGCCCCCGTGGCAGAATACCATCAGGTTGGGCCAGATGTCGTGAATGGTCTTGACGTTGTAGTGCGCAATGATTTTTTCGAGCAACAACTGTATCCAGGCGGGCACGCCCACTACGTAACCAATGTCCCAGTTAACCGCCTGCTCGGTTATTTCGGCCAGCTTTACCGACCAATCGCGTTCCTGGGCGATGTTTTTGCCGGGTTTATAAAATCGCTCGAACCAGACGGGAATGCGGCTGGCCGTGATACCACTGAGGTCGCCTTCGTAATGACCCTGGCGCAGGTTCAGGTTGGTGCTGCCGCCGAGCATCAGACAGCCTTTTTCGTAGAGTTGTGGGGGTAGGCTCTGATAGCGCCCGAGCGTCAGAATCTGCCGCACGCCCGTCCGCTGAATGGCCTTCGACATAGCCTTAGTAACGGGAATGTACTTGGTTGCTGCTTCCGACGTGCCTGAGCTCAGCGCAAAGTACTTCACCCGCCCCGGCCAGCTAATGTCGCGTTCACCCGCCAGCGTTCGATGCCACCATTTTTCAAACATCCGGTTGTAGTCATGGATGGGCACGTATTGTTTGAATTTCTCATAGAACTCTCGGTCTTTGCCAAACTCGGCTGTGCTAAGCAACTCCTCGAACTGATAGGCCCGGCCAAATTCGGTGAAGCGGGCTTTGCCTACGAGTTTGCGGAACGTCTTGCGCTGCTGCCGCAGGGGACTGACTTTGCGCAGCCGAACGGCATTCGTTAGCCGAATGCCGTTTTTAAGCATACTACCTAATAGGGCCATCTTTCTAGAGTTAAGCAGTGGGCCGGTACGCCGGTGCGGATGCGTTTTGCGTATCTATAATTGCTGAAGTTCGCTCATCACTCATTGCAATTTTATTAAAGCTTCCAGTCTCTTAACGTATCCATAACTCCGTACGCTGTTAAGTCATACTGGCAGGGAACAACGGAGGTGTAGTTTTGTGACAGGGCATATTCGTCGGTGTCTTCGGCATGCGTGTCGAAGTTAACAAACTCACCCGCCAACCAAAAATAGCGCCGTCCGTGCGGATCACGCCGTTCCTCGAACACTTCCTGCCATTTGGCGTTGGCCTGACGGCAGATACGGATACCCTTCAGCGGCTCAGCCGTGCGGCTGGGAAAGTTAACGTTCAGGGCTGTGCCAGGTGCCATGCCCCGCTCCAGTACCGTGCGGGCAATGGCCAGGATATGTTCGTGGGTGTGCGAGAAATCGGGATGGCGGGTGAAGTCGCCGAGCGAGAAGCCAATAGCCGGTATACCTTCGATGGCCGCTTCGATGGCTGCCGACATTGTGCCTGAATACAGAACGCTGATAGACGTGTTACCACCGTGATTAATGCCACTGACAACGAGGTCGGGTGCGCGGTCTTTCAAAACGTGGTGTTTGGCCAGTTTTACGCAGTCGGCCGGGGTACCGGAGCATTCGTAGGACGGTACGTCATCAAAAATTTCCGAGGGGTAGAGCCGCAGGGGATCGGCAATAGTGATGGCGTGGCCCATACCCGACTGCGGACTGTTGGGAGCCACCACGACTACAGAACCCAGTTGCTGCATTAATTCGACGAGGGTTCGGATGCCGGGGGCCGTTATGCCATCGTCATTAGTCACTAATATCAGGGGTTTGTGATCCGCCATGAAAAGAAAGAATGTTGTCGTTGGGTGCCACAAAGCTACACAACTAAGCCCTGAACTTAGCCGATAGTTTCGGTCGATCGGTGCCGTTTCTTAAACTGAAGGGGGTTTTCGCCCGTTACGCGCCGGAAGATTTTATTGAAATAGGAAAGGCTCTCAAACCCACAGGCCCAGGCTGCTTCAGACACCGTTTGGTCGAGCAGCAACAGGGTGCGGGCCTGATTAACGCGATACTGATTCAAAAACTGGGTGAATGTCAAATGGGTCATGCGTTTGAAATAACGACAGAAAGCCGACGGTGTTAAACTGACTTCCTCTGCTACGTCGGTAATGTCGATTTTGTGCGCGTAGTGTTCATCAACAAACTGATACACACGCCGTAGGCGTTGCTGCTCTTTCTGGTTGTAGCCAGCCGTAACGGGTTTGCCATGCAGGGGCGTTACGTCGGTGCTGGTGGCTAACCGCTGAAAAATGGTGAGTAAAGCCATTATCCGGTCAAAGGGCGGCAGTGTTGACAGCGCTTCGAGCCGCTTACCCACATCCTGCTTGGTTTCGCCGTGAAATGAAAGGCCGCTGCGGGCCTCGGCGAATAGCCTCGTGATGGCTGCAAATTCAGGAGCCTGCCAAAACTGCCCGCCTAAAAAGTCTTCGTTTATCTGCACCACCACTTTTCGGTAGTCGGTTTTGACGCCATAGTCAAAGTTTAGGTGCGGAATATTAGGGCCAATGAATACCAGATCACTGCCTTCGTAGCGCGAGATATGATCGCCTACATGACGTGTACCACTGGCACCATCAATGTATACGATCTCGTATTCCGGATGGTAGTGCCAAAGGAAAACGTTCTCCAAATGGGGCGTCAGCAGGATATGAAATGAACTGTTGGCATCGGGGCTAATACGCTCAAAGGAAAGCTTCATTTTTGTTCATGAGTGGCCAGAAATGAGCCGGACTATGTATATGAGAGCAATATAGTGCAAAAAATGGCCATTGACGTTCTAACTTCCTCGTTAGCCGACATGCTACTTTTGTGCTATTAAAACATACTAATAGACAATCCCATTATGGAAACAATGCAGCAAACAGGTATGCCTGCCACAATGGCCCCTGATAACGTCCACAAAGACATCCCCGGCAATCCATCAACCGCCACCAGCAGTAAAATAACCCTCAGTGACCGCTCGGCGGGCCAGCCGTTACGTGTGCTTTCCGAGGCAGACTGGGCCTTTTGGAAAGAAAACGGCTACATCGTTGTGAAGCAGGCGGTACCCAAAGAGCAGGCCCAGCGCTTAGCCGATCTACTATGGGAATTTGAGGAAAAAGACCCCACCGACCCAGAAACCTGGTATGCCCCACCCCGCGCCGAAATGCAGATGAAAGAGCTGACCAACAGCGGAATGGTCGAGCTATACAATCATCAATTGGAGTGGGACAATCG
>DATHAW010000476.1:0-6200 GCA_035296465.1 Spirosoma sp. | reverse complement strand
AACGAACAGGCCCGGGGCGTCTTCGTGCCCGCCAGTACGATTCCGGCGGCTAACGGTACGACCGACTGGACGAAGAGCCGCAAAACCACCGAGGTGGGGCGGGTGCTCGAACTCGAATCGGCGGGCGTCCTTGAGCAGATGGCCATTGTCGCCGACGTCAGCTACCGCATTGGCCGGGACGGCTACGCCAGCGCCAGCTACACCCTCAACGATGCCCGCGACAACAGCTCATTCAACTGCTGCGTGGCCAATACGTCGACGTTTCGTCCCGTGGTGGATGACCCCCGTCAGCTCGAGCTGAGCTACTCGGACAACCATTTTGGCAACAAATTAGTCGTCAATGCGGCAACGCCGACCCTGGGGGGCTTCCAGCTTGGGGCAACCTTCACGGGTACGGGCGGTGAGCGCTTTAATTTCATGACGGGCGGCAACCGGAGTCTGAACGGTGATTTCGTCTTGACCAATGACTTGGCCTTTGTCTTCGACCCCAGCGCCGAAAGCACGCCCGCGACAATCCGCCGGGACCTGCAGGCACTCATCGACAACCCAGCCACGACGGAGGCCGTGCGGACGTACCTGCTGGGCAACCTGGGCCGGGTAGCCGAGCGCAACGGCGGTATTAATCCCTTCTACGGGGTACTGGATTTGCGGCTGACCAAGGCTATCAGCCTGTACAAAGCCCACCGGCTTGAACTGTCGGCCGACTGCTTCAACTTTCTCAACCTGATTGACCGCACGATGGGGGTTTCCAACCAGCACGCCCGCAACATCAACTTAGTATCGATTCAGAGCTTCAACGCCCAGACCCAGAACTACAACTACCGCGTCGAGAGCGGTGCGGGTACGCTGCCGTTGGGTGGCACACCCTGGCGCATTCAGGCCGGTGTGCGTTACGCTTTCTAACCTTCCCGTTAGGTGGGGCGCTAACAAACAATTTACCCGGAGATGGACTCAATGCATTAGAAAGCCGCGTCTAGTTTTTAATGACGTGGCTTTCTAATGCATCGATTATTTCAGCACTATAGGTTGCAATGGGGAATAAATACGGAGAATCACTCCCCATTCACCTCCTGGCCAGTCCCGGTCCGGAATCGGAGGTTTTTCTGATGTATATCGGTATGTTGGTGATTGTCGACTATGATTCGCTCCAAGATGACTTGTTTTTCGAGAAGCCTAACCTTGTACAGCTCAACCTGTATATGGCTTATAGCGAACAGTAAGGCGCTGATTTACCCTGATGATCAATTTCAGGCAAGGGGCAGGCGGCTAAAATTGAAGGAAGCGGCCCAAGTAATAGGGTAGGGTTAGTTAGTAATAGCGTGCTTACACCATCTACCCTAGTATTTGGGCCTTAGTAATTTATATAAGCTTAGTTAGCAAAGTAGGCGTAATCCACACGTATACAGCCCGCATTACGCCTACCTGATTGCTCCTTTCTTAAAATAAACAGGCCCAAAAATAAGCTAATTCCTTCGGTGTTTACCCTTGACTCATCCCGATACGGTCCGTAATTTTGGCTTATGCCTTCTCCCCATGTAGACCTGCTTCACCTGAAGACCAGCAGACAAGAGCAGGATGGCTCCCTGATTGAGCGCTACTGGTTTCAGTGGTCAAACCGCCGCAAATGGGGTAAGATGGCCCTGCGCCTGGATCTGCTCGATGAGCAGGGTAAGCCCATCAGCAGGTCGGTGATCAGACTACCCCCCGTACGGGTTCAGGGCTATATTCCGCCTACCGGAACCCGGCCTCAACAACTCATCTACGATTCAGACGTGCGTATCTACCTTGACCTGATGGTAGGCGAGAGACAACCCGTTTTCTTTTCCTATTGTACGATCGGGGTATATAAATCCGAATCGGTCAGGGGTTTGCTTAAGGGGAAATTGGAGGAGGAAAGTCCGGTCCTATGAACCCGCTTCACCCCAGCCGCGATCCTTACGGGAATGCCCATTTATTCCTTCATATGCAGCGGCGTCCGGCCTTAAAAAAGCTGTATCAGCACTTTGTGCCCAAATGGGTAGACTGGGCCCTGGTGATCGCAGGGGGCCTGGCCATTCTGTTAGCCGGAATCTATGCAATCTGGCAGGGAGAATAAGTAAAAGCCGCCCTAAACGGTTTGAGTTGCGATCTGGCTTTCCTATCTACCCTCCTAACCAGGCTTTTGAGCCCGTCAATTAATACCCAAAACCATACTATGCCCTAATACACCATCAGCGCTGGTGTATGCTGGAACGATAGGGACAAAATTACCCAGTGAGCAGCGAAGTGTCTCCCTTATTTACACGTATCTCAGACGCCTAAGCCATTTCTTACTCGCTCAGTCATAAGAACGCATTAGTTGTAGCGATTTCCTTCGTAGAACACCTGCAGGGTTCGGACAATAGGATTCTCAGACAGCAACATTGCCCCATCGGGAGTCTCTAAATTGACAATACGCTGCACTTCGTCTAACTGACGATGAGTTATCGCTTCATAGCCCATAGCCCAGCCAGGGAACAAGCGCTGGGTGATTGGCCGCTTAATGGCTAATGAAACGTTATGGTGCCGGGTATCCTGCTCAATCCGGTTGAACAAAGCTTCTACAACGGCTTGATTACCCTCCAGTACTTGCATAATCTGCCCCCGAATACAGAGCAATACGCCGGTAATGCCCATGTCACTATTATACTGACGGCTCTGCTCCAGCAGGCTGACAAAGTCTTCTTTTTGGAGGAGTTTAAGGGACGAACTGAAATAAATCAGACAAATATCCATCGGCAGCAGCTAGCGGGAGTCCACCAGTAAAAGTCAGTCTAACGGTAAATTTCCACTACCGGCAATTGTTCTATAATTGGGGTGGCTTCTGAGCCAAAAAGCCTTAAACAAAGAATCATGATCGGTACCGCTTACGCTGAATGAGTTCTTTTCGGCCACCAGGAGGGTAGTAACCGGCTGGTGGCCAGTGAGGATCTGTGTGAAGAGAAACTGCCTATTCTCCTTGCGCATTACTGTGCCATGGCGGAACTGATCCGAAAGACCAGCGATCTTGGCCAGTCCCATTCGGTGGAAGAGGCTATCAAGGATAAGGATACCGAAGCGAAGCTAAACCCTAGCCAGTAGATTTAGCTGCTTGAGGCGCTTCAGGGGAGTGGCGGTTAGCGGGTGTAGCCTACCCTTATTTCTCTGTATTTGCCTTTCCCTCAGCAGCGCTTCGCTATGATTGGCAACAGACTCTCTGAGCTCATCGAACGGGTGGTTACTGATGCCACCTATGGGGTCTTGCCCTACACGCGCCTCGATGTATATCGCTACGAAAAGGCCCAGCACCCCTGTGGGTAGCTACCCGAAATCAGTCCCAGGCCCTTTCGGTACTGGCCGTGCTGGTGGAGGAGGCCCTCCAGCAGCAAAGTCCCTGGGAGTGGATCAGCCAGGAGCTTCGTTTTGAAGCCAAGACCGTCATCTGGGGCAACCGGGCCCGGGTGGCCCTTGGGGAACTCCAGCGCGAGGGTGAGCTGACCGATGCGGTCCTGGATACGTATAACCAACGCCTTCAGCGCTTTGCTAAAATCGACCCGCTTGACCAGGCCTAACCCCTATGACGCTAACGACAACCGCATTTACCCTGGAGTAAAGCATACCGAGCGTATAAAGGGTCAAGTGCACGAGCGGCTTAACATTATCTTCATTGACCCTCACTATATCTCCCGGCCCGTGCCCCATGATCACAAACTGGTGGACCGGGAACTCGATAACTATCCCATCGCGCTCAGGCAGGGCATTACCACGCTGTATCTGCGCAAAATCTAGCTAAACCTTAAAGGAGCAGGCCTCCATAAAATATAATGGAAAGGGGAGGAGCGGCTGACCCGACAGCAACAGACGCGGAAGCTTGAGTTATCCCCACAGTAAAGTCTTGTCTATGAACAGCAGCAAGGGTGTAGTCTGAGCGGGGAACAACGGGTAAGAACCATTACCTGATTCTTAGACCCTACCACCAACTTTATAAACTACCGCCGGTTATCGAGTTAATCAATGCCTACTGGGTGATGCTTAATGGCCGCCCTGCAAATTCAGCAGGGACAAACCGAAAGATCAAGTTGCTGTAAATCAGCCTACCTCAGCCCCTACTCGGCTTCTACTCTTATGATTTCCTATGAAAACCTCGGGTGAGCAAGTGGCCGCCAATCTCCAGGAGCTAATTCAGCGTCATCAGATTCAGCAGATTTGCATCTATCGACAGACTCCCTTAAAGCTCTATGATCAAAGTTTGGAGTGGAGTTTTGGTCTGGAGTTTATTCAGGTCGGGCTATTATCCTACAACCTCAACCGCCTGGTCAGGTATCAGTTGAACAATGAGGTCTTATCGCTGTACTTTTAGGTCAAGTCAGGGCTGGGCTGCCGACCGTCCCGCTCAGGCCGGTGCGGCTCCGATTGAAATCTGGTCCGGCCTCGATGGCCGTGTCCGGGCTGTAACGGGTACCGCATGGGGGCCCTGACTAGTAGTTGAAATAAAGCCAGTGCCTGACTATGAGCCGGATACCAGGCGAGACTGTGATGAGTTAGTGCCGGGCGTACGCCGGATCACTGACGAGTGGGTCAGACCTGGGTTAATGCCGGATATTCCGCTTAACACACGCCTTACGTAGACGCTGGTGAAGGGGCCGCATCATGGCGCTCCATCGTGTCCAGTACGGCTTCGGGGTGCACATCGGTGGCTAGTTCGCTAAGTTCGGGGTCGTCAGCGGTTGGAATGTCCAGCTTTTTAGCGATGGCCGTTACCAGCGTAATCAATCGGGTAATCTCATGCTCAGCCAGCAAACTAACCTGTAAGTCCAGATCGGCTCGTTTATCCGCCAGCTTGGCCATTCGATTTTGACTGATCAGCACAAAAGTTGACAGGAAAATAGCTTCGACGGAAGCGACCATCGCCAGTATGACCAGCGAAGGGTCGAAGGGCTGAAGGCCCAGCCAACCCTGGTTCCAGGCAATCCAGCCCCCAAACAGGATGAGGTGAATCCAGACGAAGCGTAAACTGCCGGCAAAGCCCGTCACCAGATCAGCCCCTTTGTCGGTCCAGGTTCGCCTGGCCGATTCGGCTTGCCGACGTGCGGTCAGGGCTTTGATATTTCGCTCAACCACGGGTGCCATGCCCGAGGGTGGCGCAAAAAAATCATGATTAGCTCTCATTCAGTACGTATGGAGTATTATGGGCCATTGAGCGGTAGAGGCACAACTACAACCGGTCTCCCTGAAAACAAGGCAACCCCAGGCGGAGCTTAGTGAGCAAATGGACTGCTGCTTTGGGAAACTTTAGACTGGACCTATTCCTCGCCCAGCCGGATGCGCACGTTGGAGATGAACCGCTATCGACTGCGGTGAGGAAAACCTCAGTAGTTGGGTCCGCTTTTTGAGAACCAGATCGCCAACGGGCTTACTTTTCGAAAACCAGGTGCACTATCTATCCCTTATCAGGATTCGTGCCCAGCCCGTAGCCGCCCGGGAATTACCAGCCACCGTCAAGCCCACTCGGGTCGCCCCTTTGTCGTATTACATTGATGTATCAGACAATGGCACAGGCATTGCTGAGCAGCACACAGGCCCCATCTTCCAGGTGTTTCAGGGGCTGCATGGCAAGAACCAGTTCACCGGTATGAGCATCGGTTTACTAATCTTACGAATAAAGCAGAAATGGCTAAGGGTTTAATTGTAAAAACAGCGCGATGATGTCACATGAAAACAAGTCTGAAAAGCCATAGTGGCCATTACCTTATTTGAGAGGGTTGAGACTAAACGATTCAGTCCGATAGCTGTATAAAAATGTGAAATAGTAATACCATACGAAGAAGCGTCTACGCGCTGCACAAAAGCAGAATTTCAAATCAATCATGAAAATCATTGATATCCGCGCCCTAAAAGGGCCCAATTACTGGTCAATCAGACGCCACAACCTAATTGTGATGCGACTGGATCTGGAAGAACTGGAGGAGTATCCCTCAAACAAGATTGATGGATTTTATGAACGATTAAAGGCGCTCATCCCCAGTCTGCACAGTCATGAGTGTTCAGAGGGGCGGCCGGGTGGTTTTTTCCACCGGGTCGAGCGAGGTACGTGGATGGGCCACATCATCGAACACATTGCACTGGAAATTCAGACCCTGGCGGGCAGTGATTGTGGCTTTGGTCGTACCCGCAGCACAGGGCAGTATGGTGTATATAATGTT
>DATHAW010000475.1:0-5789 GCA_035296465.1 Spirosoma sp. | reverse complement strand
ATACAAATCCTCGGTGCGGCCCGATAGATTGAGGGTAGACAGGAGTGGAGCCAGTCCAAAATAGTGATCGCCATGCAGGTGACTAATAAAAACATAGCGCAGGCGTCCCAGCCGGATTTTCTGCTCGATCAGCCGTCGCTGAGTGCCTTCGCCACAGTCGATCAGCATATAGTCGCAGCCAACGGTGAGTAGTTGAGCGGTGGGGTGGAGCCGTAGCGTGGGCGTTGCAGAACCCGCTCCCAGAATGGTGAGCGCAAATGGCAGCGTGGCAGATCGGTGCTGGGCCGGGTCGTGGTCAGGCTTCGTCGCGGCCGATGCTGCTTCCTGCGTCGTATTCGTCATCACTCTCGCTTCGAAAATCATTTTCCAATTCATTCATAAACACGGCGTCGATGGCTTCCTCAACCGTTGGAAGAATGGTCAGGTCGCTGATGTTAGCCGTATCTAAAAATTCAATCAGGTCATCATTTTGGGTAACCAGCACCAGCAGTCCCACTTCGTTGGTGCACTGGCGGTTTATCTTTCGGATGGTGCTCACACCCGCAGGGTCCACAACCTGCACGGGGTTCATGTCTACAATGATATTGCTGTATCCTTCCCGAAACAGTACCCGGCAGAGTGTTTCAAAATCTTGAGGAACCTCACCGTCGAAAGCATCTTCCGCTAAGCGAATCAGCGCGTACTGCTCATTTTTTTCAATTGTGTATGTCATAGTTAATCAAGCTGAAATCAAAATCACGGTCCTGGAGCCAATGGAACTATAAATAGAAGCAACAGTGACTAAACGACAAACTAAGCGTATTCACTTAGTACGTTAGCTGGTCAATGTTTTGAGGATAGCGGCTTCCATCCGGCCGATTGGGTCGGCATCATCAGCGGGCTGAAATGACTGACCCGTAACGGTTTCAAAGAGTTCGATGTACCGCTGCGAAATCTGGTTTATCCATTCGTCAGACATCGTCGGTACCGTCTGTCCGGATTTGCCCTGAAACCCTCTTGTGATAAGCCATTCTCTAACGAATTCTTTGGACAATTGTTTCTGTGGTCGACCCGCCCGCTGGTTATCATCGTAGGCATCTGCGTAAAAATACCGCGACGAATCCGGCGTATGCACTTCATCAATCAGATATACCGTACCGTTTAACCGGCCGAACTCGTATTTGGTGTCGACCAGAATCAGACCCTGTTTAGCGGCCATGTCGGTACCCCGACCAAACAGCGCACGCGCATAGTGTTCCAACTGTACGTAGTCGCTCTCAGGAACAATGTGTCGATTCAGGATTTCCTCCCGGCTGATGTCTTCATCGTGTCCTTCGTGGGCCTTCGTACTCGGCGTAAGAATGGGTTCGGGCAAGCGGTCGTTCTCGCGCAGACCGTTGGGCAGGGCAACTCCGCAAAGCGTTCGGTGTCCCTCTCGGTATTGTCGCCAGGCATGGCCCGCCAGATACCCGCGCACCACCATCTCAACAGCGTATGGCTCGCACTTCAGCCCGACACTCACATTGGGGTCAGGCACGTCAAGCAGCCAGTTCGGTACAATATCGGCCGTTGCCCTCAGAAAATACCCAGCCGTTTGGTTCAGCACCTGCCCTTTTAAGGGAATAGGCCGGGGCAGCACCACATCGAAGGCCGATATCCGGTCTGACGCAATCATCACCAGCTTCTCCATGAACTGATAAACATCCCGGACTTTACCTCGATAAAAACCCGTCTGGCCGGGGAACTGGAAGTTGGTTTCCTGAATTGCGTTCATGTTAAAGATTTATTGAGTTAAGGCTTTCGGCTCGTCGCCTGGGCATCAGACACCAGCCGCCCTAACCCTTCTTTACAATTTTTCCAGCACCAGGGCCGACGCCCCACCCCCGCCGTTGCAGATTCCAACGGCACCATAGCGGCCACCTTTCTGGTGCAGAACGTTGGTGAGGGTTGTTACAATGCGGGCACCGGATGCGCCCAGTGGGTGACCGAGGGATACGGATCCGCCAAACACGTTTAGCTTTTCCTGGGGTACGTTCAGCACCTCGCTAAACACCAGTGAGACCACCGCAAAGGCTTCGTTGACCTCGAAAAAATCTACGTCGTCCGTCGTTAGTCCGGCACGTTCGAGCGCCAGTGGCACGGCCTTAATCGGCGCCGTTGTGAACCACTGCGGCTCCTGCTCGGCGTCGGCGTAGGACACAATCCGGGCTAATGGGCTCAAACCCAGTTCGTCGGCTTTCCGGCGGCTCATTACGACCAGGGCCGACGCCCCGTCGCTGATGGGCGACGAACTGGCGGCCGTTACGGTACCATCCTGGCCAAAAGCCGGTTTTAAGGTCGGTATTTTATCATATACAACATTCTTGTATTCCTCATCTTCGTCCACCGTTATACTGCCTTTACGCCCGGTAACCTCCACGGGAACGATCTCGGCTTTGAACTGGCCGATCCGGGTACTCTCCTCCGCCCGTCGGTAAGACTGCGCAGTATAGGCGTCCTGGGCTTCGCGGCTAATGGCGTACTTTTCAGCGGTTCGGTCGGCAAAAACACCCATTGAGCACTGGTCGTACACATCCACTAAGCCATCCCGGGCGAGGCCATCCACCAGTTCGGCATTACCATATTTATAACCGAAACGCGCTTTCGGCACGTAGTACGGAATATTCGACATGCTTTCCATGCCGCCCGCTACAACCACGTCGGCCTGGCCTAACTGGATGGCCTGAGCCGCCAGCATAATGGCTTTAGTACCCGACGCACATACCTTGTTGATGGTGGTGCAGGGTATGTTAGGAGGCAAACCTGCCTTGAGTGCAGCTTGCTTCGCCGGTGCCTGGCCAACATTGGCTGACACGACATTGCCCATGTATACTTCCTGTACCTGACCCGGCTCAACTCCGGCGCGGGCTAACGCGCCCCGGATGGTCGCTGCCCCCAGATCTGTGGCGGAGAGGGTAGACAAAACGCCCCCGAATGACCCAATCGGTGTTCGGACGGCGGCTACAATAACGACTTCGTTCATAACGGATGTTGATTCAGTGTATTTACCAGCGGTTGCCGGTCGTCGTGGGTTTCGTTTTAGACTGTCGGGCTGCGCGGGTTAAGGCATAAGGCAAATCGTCCTGCTGCATAGCATTCAACAACTGCAGGGCCTGTTCTTCGCTCAGATTAAGCTGTTGAAACCGTCGTAACAGCTCATCACGCCGGGCCGACCGTTCTACCTGCCCACCGGCAGGCTGGGGTTTATCCGTTAGCTGCGGCTGGCGGGCCGTTTGCGGGTGTGGTGAATTCAGACGCTGCTTACCGGAATATCGCTTCTTTACTAACTCAAAATTATACCGGGCCGGTTCATTATCGGCGTTTTCGAGTAAAGCCTGCCGAAACAGCCCAAGCGCAGCGGCACTGTCGCGGTCGAGGCAGGCTATAACACCCAGTTGGGTGGCGGCCACCGTTCGCAGATCTGCCCGGCTGGACTGGAGCAGTAGTTTGTACTGGGGTCTGGCATGGGCATATTGTTTCAACTGAAAATACGTGTGGCCCAAGTTTAAACGCACAGCCGGGTCAATGGTGCTGGTGCTCTGAATCAGATACTTATACAGCGTTAGCGCACGGTTGTACTGCTCTGTCCGGTAAGCCAGTTCGGCCTCCTGACGGGCACGATTGTTACGTGAAATTCGATTAAGTGGCTCCGTCCACCATAGCCAGGCAACCAGGAACAGGTAAATCATAGAAAGTGGCTAAACGAAATGACCGGCCAAAAATAAGGGTAAACCGCCAGACAAACTCACAACCGGAACGTTCTGACGGTTATGATCACGTCCAGTGTTATCAGCGCCAGCGCCACCAGAACGAAATAATAATACTTGTTGGTCGATACAGCTATTTGCTCCTGATCCACGACGCGGCCTTTCATTGACCGAACACGCTCCGCCAGTTCGTCGATGTACCGTCCCTGAGCGTCGGCTTCCAGGTATTGCCCCCGCCCATCGCGGGCCAATCGCTGCAAAAAGCTCCGGTTTAGCCGGCTACGCACGATCTGCCGGTCGTTGTCACGGATGAAATCCTGTCCCGCCCGGATGGACGCTCCAGCTTCCGTTCCCACCCCAACGGTAATAAGTGGCATACCAACCGTGCGCAGTTTCATAAGCCCGCTCCGGTCGCAGGGGCCAAAGTTCTCTCCATCACTAAACAGTATGATGGTTTTTATACGCCGTCGGGTTGACGGATCGGCCAGAAATTTCTGGCGGGCCAACTCAATGGCGCTACATAGGTCGGTACCACCACCCGGCGCATCGTCCGAGCGAATGTCACGCGTAAACTGGTTCAGGGCATCATGGTCGGCCGTCAGCGGTGATAGAATAGATGACTGCGATGCGGCCAGAATAAGTCCGAATCGGTTTGCGGGTAACGTGTCGCCCAATTGCTGAATGTCGTATTTTACCCGTTCCAAACGGGTTGGCACAACATCTGCCGCATCCATCGAGCGAGAAACATCGATTATAAGAAACACATCGTGGCCTGCCGTAGCGAGTTCGCCATCGGCCTCACCAAACGACGGACCGAGGAGGGCGATAATCAACAGGCTGAGGTAGGTGCCGCGCAGAAAAAACTTTGGAACAACACCCCAGGCCGAGGTGTTGAGTTGCCTTGCCAGCCTAAACGTGCGGAGAACATAGAGAGCGTAGAGAAGAATGAACAGGCTGATTAAAATAAATTCGGTGATAGAGAACGAATAGAGCCAATTCATAAAGGAGCCTGCTTAAGCTGAACAGAACTATACGTCGTAAATCAGCACCAGAGTAGGCAAAATTAGCGAATACCTAAAGATTTTATAGGACAGTTCTTGCCGACAACCTTGAATCAGTCTATCTTTGTACCCTGATAAGCTACCGAGTGGCTAATCGACTAAGGAGAGATGCCTGAGTGGCCGAAAGGAACAGTTTGCTAAACTGTCGTACTGGTAACGGTACCGAGGGTTCGAATCCCTCTCTCTCCGCAGCGTTGAGTTAATTAGTTTGGCAGGTGTGCGGTTAAAACGTTTTTTAGCTGTATCTTTACACCCTGCGAGGCAGAAAACTTAACACATTCGGGGTGTAGCGTAGCCCGGTATCGCGCCTGCTTTGGGAGCAGGAGGTCGTAGGTTCGAATCCTGCCACCCCGACAACAGAAAAGTTTACAAGAAGTAGGTTTACGATTTTCAGTTTCAACACTGTAACCTCGACAACCGAAAATCGTAAACTTTTTTCTTTTTCTGGTCCTGTAGCTCAGTTGGATAGAGCATCTGCCTTCTAAGCAGACGGTCAAGCGTTCGAGTCGCTTCGGGATCACTCTTGTTATCAAGCACTTAGCAAGTATGTTAAGTGCTTTTTTGTTGCTCAGTCTACGTAGTGGTTTTATGTTATACAGGGATAGTAATAATCAGGTTGATCATAGGCCTGGGAGCCTATAAAAACGGCTTTGATTGGCTTCACAGATGCTGGCTTCAGGCCGTGATTGCTCACCAATCAGCCTTCTGAGCTAGCAGGGCTATGTGGTGTGGCAGCTACTACGTTGGCCAAAAAGAGCGGTCTGGGCGGTTCTGACGCGCTACGAGGGAAAACCATCAAGGCGTTATTAGTTCTCTGCTTTTTATTGGTTTACTTTAGGCTTTATAAGACGGCCAACTCCAATTGGGTAACCTGAAGAGTTTTCTATCAACCTTGTGAGCACCTTTTTTTCAACCAGATGGTACCCCCCCCGGACGCCCTACCCCGTTTGGCTAAACAGGCTATACTAATTCTGGAGTTTAGCCAAACTCCCGTTGCTGGTTT
>DATHAW010000474.1:0-6375 GCA_035296465.1 Spirosoma sp. | reverse complement strand
AATTGACGCGGCTAAGTCGCCCGATTTGATGTCGTCGCTGATGGATAAAGCCGGCGAGTTAGGCTTGCTGGGAACCTCTGTCCCTGAAGAGTACGGTGGGTTCGGTACAAATTTCAATACGTCTATGCTCGTGGCCGAAGCAACTGGTGGCGGTCATTCGTTTTCGGTTGCCCTATCAGCACACACGGGCATTGGTACGTTGCCTATCGTTTATTACGGTAACAGTGCCCAAAAAGCGAAGTACCTGCCTAAACTGGCCACCGGCGAATGGAAAGCAGCCTACTGCCTGACTGAGCCCGATTCGGGGTCGGATGCCAACTCGGGTAAAACAAAAGCCGTACTATCTGAAGATGGCAACTACTACGTCCTGAACGGCCAAAAAATGTGGATAACCAATGGCGGCTTTGCCGATGTATACATCGTATTTGCCAAAGTGGACGAATCGGGTCAGACGGACAAAAACCTGTCGGCGTTCATTGTGGAGCGGTCTTACGAAGGCATCACCATGAACGAGCCGGAGCACAAAATGGGCATTAAAGGCTCGGACACCCGTCAAGTTTTCTTCAATGACACCCGGGTGCCGGTCGAGAATATGCTGTCGGAGCGGGGCAACGGGTTCAAAATTGCCGTCAACATCCTTAATATCGGCCGGATCAAGTTAGGTGCGGCAACCATCGGTGGAGCAAAGGAAGTCATAAACAGCGCTATTCGTTACGCCAACGAGCGTAAGCAGTTCAAAACGCCCATTGCGCAGTTTGGGGCCATCAAGCACAAACTGGCCGAGATGGCGTTGAAAGTTTACGCTTCTGAAACGGCTTCGTACCGAGCCGGGCAAAACATCGACGACTTAATCGAAGACCTGAAAGGACAGGGCATGGGCGATTCGGAAGCCAAGCTCAAAGCCCTGGAGCAGTTTGCCATCGAGTGTGCTATTATGAAGGTTCACGGCTCCGAAGTGCTCGATTACGTCGTTGATGAAGGCGTTCAGGTGTATGGAGGCATGGGCTACTCAGCCGATGCGCCCATGGACCGTTCCTACCGCGATGCCCGCATTAACCGATTGTTTGAAGGCACCAATGAGATTAACCGGATGCTGGTCGTGGACATGCTGTTGAAGCGAGCCATGAAAGGCGAATTGAATCTGATGGGCCCGGCAATGGCCGTAGCCAAAGAGATCATGTCGATTCCCGATTTCAACACCGAAGAAGAGGAAGGCTTGTTTATAGCTGAGAAAAAAGTCCTGCGCAACCTGAAAAAGACAGCCCTGATGGTGGCTGGTGCTGCCGTTCAGAAGTTCACGACGAGCCTCTCGGGCGAACAGGAAATTCTGATGAACATAGCCGACATAGCCATCGAAATCTACGTAGCCGAGTCCGTTCTGCTCCGGGTCGAGAAATTGATTGGCATAAAAGGCGAAGCTGCCATGACGTTGCAGCGGCAAATGGCCCTGATCTATCTGCACGAAGCCGTGGAGAAAGTGAACAACGCAGGCCGGGCCGCCATTACGTCGTTTGCCGAAGGCGACGAACTGCGCGGGATGCTGATGGGCTTGAAGCGGTTTACTAAAATTGAGCCGATTAACCTCAAAAACGCCCGCCGTGAAATCGCCGACGCAATGATCGCAGAGAACAAATATATATTTTGACGTGCCTGTAGGTAGTCAACAACATTGAGTTACGAACGTCATTCGCTTTAAAAAACCAGTCCTCTATTAGGACTGGTTTTTTCGTTTACCGCATTTCCATAAATCGATCAAATCCCTGTACCGGGCCATCGTCTACGTGAACGCTGCGAACGTTGGTACCATCGGGACCCGTTTTGCACCAGTTCACAAACTCATCGAGTGCATCGGGTTCGCCTTCAGCGTCAATGCGAAGGTCTCCTTCCGGTTCAATCTGGGCGTGTCCTGTCAGGCCTAATTTCTCACCTTTCTGGCGGGCTTCCTGCCGAAAAAGCGTACCGCCGAGCTGGCCACTTATGCGAATGATCTGGTTCTTTTTCATCATGAACAAATTTGGTAAAGTAACCCATCGAACCGGGAAGAGTTTTCCGAACCCAGGCGATTACATCCTGTTGTGACCGCTGCACACGGCCGTTAATCTGGTTAGTTATCAAATCATACTGGAATGCTCCAATGAATCGTCAGTCGATAAATGGCAGGAACTAAACGGAAATACTCCCGCTTACGGGTAAAGTCGCCCAAACTGGCGCTTTTTTAGGATCAACCGTCTTCAATATTGTTTTATGATCCATCAACACCCGTTGTCGCGTCGCCATTTTCTGGCCGGTGTAGGCGCGTCGGCCCTTACGCTTCCCAGCCTGACCGATGCGTTTGGCCATCCCATCCCGTCGACAACTGAACAACCTTCCCGTAAGCTGGGCATTGCACTCGTCGGCCTGGGGAGTTACAGTTCTGGCCGACTGGCCCCTGCCCTCCAGCAAACAAAAAACTGCCGCCTGGCGGGTGTTGTGACGGGTACACCGGCCAAAGCGGACGAGTGGATGAAGAAATACGACATTCCGAAAGCAAATGTCTATGACTACAAAACCTTCGACCGCATTGCGGACAATAAAGACATCGATGTGGTTTATGTGGTGCTGCCCAACTCCATGCACGAAGAATTTGTGGTACGGGCAGCCCAGGCGGGCAAGCACGTCATTTGTGAGAAGCCAATGGCCATCACGCCCAAAGCCTGTCAGAACATGATTGATGCCTGCAAAAAGGCAAACAAACAGCTCGCGATTGGCTACCGGCTCCACTACGAACCATTTACACAGGAGGTGATGCGGCTGGGCCAGGAGAAGGTTTTTGGGCCGATAAAGTTTATTGAAAGCAGTGATGCCTTCCGGATTGGCGACCCAACCCAGTGGCGAATGAAGAAAGCCATGGCCGGGGGTGGTGCCTTAATGGACGTCGGCATCTACGCCGTGCAGGGGGCCCGCTACGTAACGGGCGAAGAGCCCATCTCCGTTACAGCCCAATTCTCACCAAAGACTGAACCTCAGAAATTTAAAGACGTGGAAGAGACGATGTTCTGGCAGTTTCAGTTTCCGAGTGGGGCCGTTAGTAACTCCAGCACCAGCTACACGGCTGGTGTCGAGCGGCTCTACGTGTCCTGCGAAAAAGGCTGGTTCGAACTCTCACCTGCGTTTGGGTATGGTCCACTCAAGGGCCGCACCAGCAAAGGCCCCATTGACCTGCCGCATACCAACCATCAGGCCCTGCATATGGACGGCGTCTGCAAAGACCTGCTCGATGGCAAGAAACTGCCCGATCATGTAACCGGCGAAGAAGGCATTCGTGATGTGCGGCTGTTGCAGGCTATTTACCGGGCCGCCGAAACTGGCCGCAAGATTGATTTGAAAGCCTGATTTTGGGTCTTTATTAGGTGAGCGTTTGTAGTTTAAGCCCGGGTCTCAATAGCGCCTGTGGTCAAAACTACAAACGCTCACCTAATAAACATGCTTATATTACCGGCTGCATCAAGACTTTTGCTTTCCGGATATTGGCGTTGGCGCGGTCCGATTCTACCAGCCCATCGCGGAGTCGGACAATACGGTGGGCGTATTCGGCAATGTCTTCTTCATGTGTCACCATTATCACCGTGTTGCCCTTGCTGTGTATCTGATCGAACAGGTCCATAATCTCGTAGGACGTTTTACTATCGAGGTTCCCGGTGGGTTCGTCAGCGAGCAGGATGCTGGGGTCGTTAACCAATGCGCGCGCGATGGCCACGCGCTGCCGCTGCCCCCCCGACAATTCGTTGGGGCGGTGACCAGCCCGGTTTTCCAGGCCAACATTGCGGAGTGCAAGCATCGCTTTTTCAGTTCGGTCTGCCTTACTGAAACCGGCGTAAATAAGCGGCAGGGCCACGTTTTCTAGCGATGTCTGGCGCGGCAGTAAGTTAAAGGTCTGAAAGACAAACCCAATTTCCTTATTGCGCACCTCGGCCAGTTCGTTTTCGCCCATGCCACTTACGTCCTGATTGTTGAGAACGTACTGTCCAGAGGTAGGGGTGTCCAGACAGCCAACGATATTCATCAGCGTGGACTTACCTGACCCCGACGGCCCCATAAACGCTACGTACTCACCTTTTTGAATAGTAATGGTAACCGACTTGAGGGCCTCAATGACTTCACTGCCCATCACGTAACGTTTGGCAATCTCCCGGGTTTCTATGATGTTCATGCAGGTTGTCGTTAGGCAGCAGCGGCTGCAATACGCCGTCGTCGGCGTTGAAAATAATTGCGTATAAAAAGGCCCGTCAGGACGGCGATTGACGCGTTCGGACTATCATCGTCAACGCGAATATCGCCGTGATCGGCAAAAAACTGACGCGTAAGCGAATAATTAACGGTTTCGCGGTCGTCGGCATCTGTGACGCCTTCCCGAAACATATCCCACTCGCGCATAAGCACATTATGGCGTTTCCAGGTGTATAACTCGCCAGATTCCAGCCGCAATTCGGCCCGTTTGCCAAAATGCAGCGTAATCGTGCCGACAACGCGGTTATCAGCTTTGGCGTCATAAATAGTAACGCTGTGCCTTAAAAAACCCGTTACGTCGAAGCGAATCTGAACGTCATACAGGTGCGCATCGACATCGGAACTGAATAGTGTACTTCGGTGCATACTCCCAACTGGCTGACCAGCCTCCACAATAACCACCTCCCGGCTGAAAGCTTCTTTGGTCCAGTTCAGTTTTTTGTTCACCGCTGCTTTGTTTAGGATGCCTCAAAACTAAGCTATTCCATAAACTTTTGCCGGTCCTTTTCGATTGATGCCAGTTTTTCCTGATAAGTACCCACAAACGCCTGATAATCGGCGGGTGGAACCAGAGCGCGTAGTTTTGCCAGGCCGTCTTCGGCATAGTCGGGCAGATGCAGATCAAGACAAAGTGTAACGTATGTTTTCAGTAAGTTAGCATTGTCTTCATTGAAGGGCAGGGCCCTCAACACAATGTCGTATGCCTGTTTTGGTTGCCTTTGCTGGCGCTGAATCTGGGCTGCCGAGCTGGCAATTCGGGCGTTCAGGGGAGCCAACTGCAAGGCCCGCCCATAGGCCTGCCGGGCCTTGCTCGTCTGTCGGGTCCGTTCATAGGTCTGCCCCAACCAATAATCACGGTCTGCCTGGTGCCGGGGCAAGATGGGTTGTTTAGCCATTGTTTCGGCAGAGCCAATACTCCGTCGAAAAGCTGATAGCCGCAGAGCCGCTACGTTGCGCATCGAAACGGCCACCGGGCTGATTGCTGCTGCATTAGGCAACCCCGACAGCACCAACTGTGCGTTACGCCACTGTAACTGATCGAGATAATCATGCGCCAGGGCAACCCCCGCCACGGTTTTGAGATTGACATCCCGAATGGTTTCCCAATAGCGCCCCCGGTTTGGGTCGTCAAGACGATACGTTACATAAAACGCTTTCTCAAAGTCGGTTTCTGGTTTACGCTCCTCATATAATACCTGTTTCAGCGCACCTACAGCCGTATCGTTTTGGGCGGCTGTTTCCCAAAGCGACTGAGCGGCCACGGGGTCATTGGCTTTGGTCAGCGCGACAGCGCGGTAGTAAATGGACGTAGTGTCGTCATTCTGGGCAAAAATTTCTGCCGCTTTGCGATACAAACCCTGCTCAATAAGCCACAACCCCATAATGGAGCGATAAACAGAACCGTTACGCTGATCGCCCTCGGCCAACTGGTTCATCAGGCCAAACGCCGTCGGATGGTTATGCCGGTTGTATTCGGCTACGGCACGAGCCTGCAGCAAGTCGTCGGTGAAATCCTGGTTGACCGGATCGGCAGACCGCGACTGTAATTGTGCTGTCAGGAACGTATCAGGGCGCTGATTTGCCAGCGCGTAATTGTATAAACTGGCGAATCGACCTACGCTGAGTCCTTCACGATCCGGCTTATCCGTTAACCAGTTGGGCTTGGTTGGCGCGGCCGTATCCGGGCGGGCTACCAGCCGAAGAGCCAGCGCATTAGCCTGATACGATTCATACGATGTTTCGGTGAGGTCCGTTGCCAGACCCGGCTCAGCAGCCAGTACCTTTGGGTTGCGGGCGTAGAAGGCCAGCAGATTCGCCATCGGAACATCGTCGCGGCTGGCCTTACCCGTTGCCGATTTTAGGTAATAATAGGCCGAGTCGGCCACACTCGTGCGGGCATACAGAAAGCCCAGGTTGTTTTGCAGTTCTCCACTTTGGGGAAATGCCCGAATGCCCCGTTGCAGGGTTTTAACAGCCTCGAAAAACAGGTCTGTCTGCAGGTACGTCTGGCTTAATCCGGCATAATCCTGGGGGTTGGGTTGTTTGAGCAGCGCCTGCTGGAGAAAGAAAGCCGCTGCGGTCTGGTTATTCTGCGCCAGCGCCAGCGAG